>JAXHTF010000112.1 GCA_034211275.1 Acidobacteriota bacterium | reverse complement strand
GGATTTTTGGCCGCGGTGGGTGGTTCCGGCGGCGGGGCTGCTGTATAGTTCTCTTCGTCCGGACGGCTCCGGAACTTCACCTTCCTGACCGGAGCTCACCCCCATGTTTCCACGCCGCGAGAAGAAACAGAGCCTGCGTCGCCGCGCCCTTTTTCTGCTGGTGACGATCGCTGTCGTCGTTGTGGCCCTGGCCTGGTTCCGAGTCGGGCCGCGGCCGGCCATCGAGATTCGGCCGGCGTTCCTCGCCATTGGCCCCTCGACGCCGGTGGAGGTCTATGTCTCCGAGCCCCGGCGGGGGTTGAGCACGGTGCGGGTGGAGTTGATGCAGGGGGATCTGCGGCGGGTGCTGGCGGAGGTGGAGGTGGCGCCGCGGGAGAGTTGGCGCTTCTGGGGTGACTACACGCCGTCGGAGACTTTCGAGCTGGAAGTCGGCAGCCGGACCATCGAAGGATTGAAAGAGGGAGAGGCGACGATCCGCGTGGAGGCCCAACGGGCCGCCACCTGGTTGCGGCACCCGAAGCCCGGGGTGGCGGAGGTGGTGCTGGCGGTGCGGCTGCGGCCGCCGAGCTTGGAGATTCTGTCCACCGCCAACTATGCCGAGCAAGGCGGCAGTGGCCTGGTGGTGTATCGTCCCGGCAAAACCAGCGTTCGGGACGGTGTTCAGGCCGGGGATCATTGGTTCCCGGGCTTCCCCCTACCGGATGGCGCCGGCGGGGACGATGGCCGCCGGTTCGCTCTCTTCGGCGTGCCCTACGACCTGGAGGAGGCCTCGGGGGTCGTTCTGGTGGCGGAGGACGAGGTGGGCAATCGCAGCGAGGTGCCCTTCCTCGACGGCCTGAAAGTGCATCCCCTCCGGCGGGACACCATCAACGTCGACGACGCCTTCCTCGCGCGGGTCGTGCCGCGCATCCTGGCGGAAACGCCGGAGCTGCAATCCACCGGCGACCTGCTCCAGGACTATCTGCGCATCAACGGTGACCTACGCCAGGCCAACGCCGAGGTGCTGGCGGAGCTGGGGGAGGATTCGGAGCCCCGGCAGCTATGGCAGGGAGCCTTCCTGCAGCTTCCCGGCAGTCAGGTCATGTCCTCCTTTGCGGATCGCCGTACGTACGTCTACCAAGGCCGGGACGTGGACCAGCAGGATCACCTGGGCTTCGACCTGGCCTCCGTGCGCGCCGCGGCGGTGCCTTCCTCCAACGCCGGCCGGGTGGTCCTGGCGCGGTATCTGGGGATCTACGGGCGCACCGTGGTGGTGGACCACGGTTACGGGCTGCTCAGCCTCTACGCTCACCTCTCCCGCATCGAAGTGGAGGAGGGCCAGCAAGTGGCCCGGGGAGAGACCGTGGGCCACACCGGCGCCACCGGTTTGGCCGGCGGCGACCACCTCCATTTCACCCTGCTGCTTCAAGATCTGGCGGTGAATCCGGTGGAGTGGTGGGATGGCCGCTGGGTCCAGCGGCGGATCGAAGATCGCCTGCAAGGTGCCGCCGCCGGCGGCTGAAGACACACCAACCAAGCATTCGGCGGCGGGCCTCCGGCCCTCGCCCAGCCTTTCCCAAGACCCCCGTGGAGGTTCCATGACCGCATCGGCCGAAGCCCTCAAAGAGGCTCTGATCTCTGAAGTAGTGGAACGGCTTCGAGCTCGCCTGGAAGCCGAGCACGCCGAGGAGATCGAGCGTTTCGTGCGCTATTTCTTCTCCCCGGCGAGTCCCGACGACCTGCTCCACACCCCGGCGGAGGATCTGCTGGGGGCGGTGCTCTCCCTGTGGTCCTTCTCCCGCCAGCGCTCCGTGGGCACCGCCAAGGTGCGGGTCTATAACCCGCGGGTGGAGGATCACGGCTGGCAGACCGGCTACACGGTGGTGGAGATCGTCAACGACGACATGCCCTTCCTAGTGGACTCGGTGTCGGCGGCGGTGGCCCAGCGGGGCCTCGACACCCATCTGCTGATGCACCCGGTGGTGCGGGTGGAGCGGGATGAGGACGGTGTGCGCACCCGGCTGCTGGCGGCGGATGAGAAGGCCGAGGGCATCGCCGAGTCGATGATGCACATGGAGGTCAAACGAGAAGCTCGTCCGGAGGCCCTGGAGGAGCTGCGGGAGGTGTTGGAGAGCGTCCTCGAGGACGTGCGGCTGGCGGTGGACGATTGGCAGCCCATTCGCCAGAAGGCTCTGGACATCGTCGAGGAGCTGGAGTCCAACCCGCCCCCGGTGCCGGAGGAGGAGGCCGAGGAGGTGCAGGCCTTCCTGCGCTGGCTGGCGGACGACCATTTCACTTTCCTCGGCTACCGCGAAGCGGACCTGGTGCGGCAGAAGGGGCGGGAGTATCTGCGGGCGGTGCCGGAATCGAGCCTCGGAGTGCTGCGCCGGGCACGGCCCTCCGCCGCCGAGCGCCCCATCACCCTGCTCACCGAGGCCATGAGCCGCTTCGCTCGCCGGGAGGAGCTGCTCATCGTCACCAAGGCCGACGGCGTCGCCACGGTGCATCGCCCGGTGCACATGGACTACATCGGCATCAAGCGCTACAACCAGGCCGGTGAGGTGGTGGGGGAGCGGCGGATCATGGGCCTCTTCACCTCGGTGGCCTACAGCCTCAGCCCGCGCACCATTCCGCTGCTGCGCCAGAAGGTGGAGCACACGGTAGAGAGGGCGGGCTTTCCGCCCAAGGGCCACGACGCCAAGGCGTTGGTGCACATCCTGGAGACCTTCCCCCGGGACGAGCTCTTCCAGATCGGCGAGGAGCAACTGCTCTACACCGCCCTGGGCATCCTGCAGCTCCAGGAGCGCCAGCGCATCGCCCTCTTCCTGCGGGAGGACCCTTTCGAGCGCTTCGTCTCCTGCCTGGTCTACGTGCCCCGGGACCGCTACAACACGGCCCTGCGGCTACGCTTCGGCCAGATCCTCTCCCAGGCCCTGGACGGCGAGCAATCGGCGGTCTACAGCCAGATCGCCGACTCGCCTTTGGCGCGGGTGCACCTGATCATCAAGACCACTCCCGGCAAGCTGCCGCCCTACGACCGCAAGCAGATCGAGGGCCGGCTGGTGGCCGCCGCCCGCACCTGGTCGGACCGGCTGCAGCAGGTTCTGGTCGCGCGCTTCGCCGAGGATCGGGGGCTGGCCCTGCACCGGCGTTACGGCGAGGCCTTCCCGGTGGCCTATCGGGAAGCCTTCCCGCCGGAGGTGGTGTCTCCGGACATTGAGAATATCGAGCAGATGCTGGCCACCCAGAGCTCCGATGTCGCCCAATACGGCGCCGGAGCGAGCCTCGAGCTACACCTCTACCGGGCGCTGGAGGGACGGGATCACCAGGTGCGCCTCAAGCTCTACCACGGTGGCGAGCCGCCGGTGCTCAGCGATGTGTTGCCGAAGCTCGAGCACCTGGGTTTCAAGGTGGTTTCCGAGACTCCCTACGCGGTGCGTCCGGAGGGGGTGGAGGAGCCGGTGTGGATTGGCGACTTCGATCTCCAGACGGCGGATGGCAGCGCCATCGATCTGGCGGCGGCGAAGGAATCTTTGCGCCAGGCCTTCCTGGACATCTGGCATGGGGTGGTGGAGAACGACGGCTTCAACCGGCTGGTGTTGGGCGCCGGCCTCACCAGCCGTCAGGTGGTGGTGCTGCGGGCCTACGCGAAGTTCCTGCGCCAGGCGGGGGTGACCTTCAGCCAGCGCTACATCGGCGACACCCTGGCGGCCAACCCTCAGCTCTCCCGTTTGCTGGTGGAGCTCTTCGAGGCCAGCTTCGACCCTGCCCTGACCTCCGAGGACGGAGACCGCAGTGCCGCGGAGCAGCGTGCGGCGGAGCTCGAGGAGTCGATCCGGGAGATGCTGGACGGGGTCACCAACCTCGATCAGGACCGCATGGTGCGGCTCTTCCTCAATCTGGTGAAGTGCACCCTGCGCACCAACTTCTACCAGCGTGGCGAGGGCGGCGCCGAGCCGCCGTACCTGGCCTTCAAGCTCGATTCCCAGCGGGTCACGGATCTGCCCAAGCCGCGGCCCATGGTGGAGATCTTCGTCTACTCACCGCGCTTCGAGGCGGTGCATCTGCGCGGCGGCCAGGTGGCCCGGGGTGGCTTGCGCTGGTCCGACCGGCGGGAGGATTTCCGCACCGAGATCCTGGGGTTGATGAAAGCCCAGATGGTCAAGAACGCGGTGATCGTGCCGGTGGGGGCCAAGGGGGGCTTCGTGCTCAAGCAGCCGCCCACGGACGGCAGCCGGGAAGCCTTCCTGGAGGAGGGCAAGGCCTGCTACCGGATGATGATCCGCGGCCTCCTGGACCTCACCGACAACCTGGTGGACGGCGCCGTGGTGCCGCCGCCGATGGTGGTGCGGCGGGACGAGGACGACCCCTATCTGGTGGTGGCGGCGGACAAAGGCACCGCCACCTTCTCCGACATCGCCAACGCCATCTCCCTGGAGTACGGTTTCTGGCTCGGCGACGCCTTCGCCTCCGGCGGCTCCGCCGGCTATGACCACAAGAAGATGGGGATCACCGCCCGCGGCGCCTGGGAGTCGGTGAAGCGCCACTTCCGGGAGCTCGGCCACGATGTCCAGCGCCAGGATTTCACCGTCGTCGGCGTCGGCGACATGTCCGGCGACGTCTTCGGCAACGGCATGCTCCAGAGCCGTCATCTGCGGCTGCTGGGAGCCTTCAATCACCTGCACATCTTCGTCGACCCGGATCCGGATACGGAGCGCAGCTTCGCGGAACGGGAACGCCTCTTCCGGCTGCCGGGCTCGACCTGGGACGACTACGACCGCTCGGTGATCTCCGAGGGCGGCGGTATCTTCCCGCGCAGCGCCAAGAGCCTGGAGCTGACCCCCGAAATCCGTCGGCGCTTCGGCCTCGAGGAGGACTCCGTAACCCCCGACGAGCTGGTGCGGGCGGTGCTCAAGGCGGAGGTGGACCTGCTGTGGTTCGGCGGCATCGGGACCTACGTCAAGGCCAGCTACGAGCATCATGCGGACACCGGGGACCGCACCAACGACCCGGTGCGGGTGGACGCTCCGGAGCTGCGCTGCCGGGTCATCGCCGAAGGAGCCAACCTCGGGCTGACTCAGGAGGGGCGCATCGAATTCGCCCTCGCCGGTGGGCGCAACAACACCGACGCCATCGACAACTCCGCCGGGGTGGATTGTTCCGATCACGAGGTGAATATCAAGATCCTCCTGGACGGGGTGGTGAGCGGCGGTGATCTCACCGTCAAACAGCGGGATTTGCTGCTGCAGGAGATGACCGACGACGTGGCGGCGCTGGTGTTGCGGGACAACTACCTCCAGACCCTGGCCATCTCGGTGGAGGAGGCCCAGGGACCGGGGCTGGCGGATCTGCACCTGCGCATGATGCGGGATCTGGAGCGCGCCGGGCGCTTGGACCGGGCCCTGGAGCATCTTCCCGACGACGAGACCCTGGCGGAGCGCCACGCTCTGGAGCAGGGCCTCACCCGGCCGGAGATCGCCGTCCTCCTGGCCTACTCCAAGCTCTTCCTCTACCAGGAGTTGTTGGAGTCGGATCTGCCGGACGACGCCCTGCTGGTGGAAGATCTGGTGCGCTACTTCCCGCGGGCCCTCCAGGAGCGCTACCGGGACCGCATCGCCAACCACCGGCTGCGCCGGGAGATCATCGCCACTTACACCACCAACAGCATGATCAACCGCGTCGGTCCCACCTTCATCACCCGGCTGGGAGAGGCCACCGGCAGCTCGGCGGTGGATATCGCCCGGGCCTATACGGTGACCCGCGACACGTATCACCTGCGGGATCTGTGGGCGCAGATCGAAGCCCTGGACGACAAGCTGGTTGCGGAGCTGCAGATGGACATGGTGTTGGCGGTGGGCCGGCTACTCGAACGCACCACTTTGTGGTTCCTGCGTCACAGCGGCGGCAAGGCCATCGACATCACCGCCACCGTGCGCCGCTACGAGGCCGGGGTGGTGGCGCTGGCGGAGGATCTGGCGGCGATCCTGCCGGCGGAGCACCTCAAGCTGCTGGAGGCCGAGGCGCGCACCCTGCAGGCCAAGGGCGCACCCCAGGAGCTGGCCCGGCGCATCGCCAGCCTGCCGCTGCTCAGCTCCGCCTGCGACATCGTGCGCATCGCCGGGGAGGAGCAGGACGTGCGGGAAGTGGCGCGCATCTACTTCCGTCTCGGCGCCCGTCTGGGGATCGACTGGCTGCGCGAGACCTCCCGCAAGCTGCGCACCAAGAACCGCTGGCAGAAGGACGCTCTGGAGGGCATCGTCGAGGACTTCTACTCGCACCAGAGCCTGCTCACCAGCCAGGTTCTCGAATCCGGCCAGGGGCAGGCCCGGCCGGTGCGCAGCTGGATGCAGCGCAACCGCCAGAGCGTGGGCCGGCTGCGCCAGCTGGTGGAGGAGCTGCGGGCGGTCAACGTCGTAGATATCTCCATGCTGACGGTGGCCAACCAGCACCTACGCGATCTGACGACTCGCTAGCACCCCGCCTCCGGGGGAAGGACGATCGGCAGGCTGTTCCTCAAGGAGCCGGATTCATCCGGCGGGTTCATCCTGCGGATCCATCTGACAAAAAACGTCAGGCTCCTGACAGCGGATAGATAGACGCAGGTTTGCTGATCTATAAAGGAACTAATCTTCATATTGCTATTGAAGACTCAGTCCTTGCAAAAGCCCGAAAACTCGCAAGGATGATCTGCGACGCGCCTCGGAGCCCTCGTCGGAAAAGCGGAAAAACTGACCTCCTCAGGCTGGCATCGATGTTGAATATGCCTTGAGTGCGGCACTCATAAGGCGTGAGGAATGAGTCACTTAGATTCTTTTCGATAAGCGCCTGGCATGGTGGGGAGCGCTCCTGGAGTGAGCTCTGCGCAAGTTCTCCAGGAAGCATCCCGCAAGGGAGAGCTGCGCCCGTCGAAGCCCAGGAATAGAAAGTTTTTTTGCTTGAATTCGGCAAGGAGGATCGCGAATGCAACGGAATTGGATCTTATCGGTGATGACAGCTCTGGCGCTGGTGGTGATGGGGACGGCTCTGGCCCAGGGCCCCACCTGCAGTGACCCGAGCCTGGCAGGGGTGGTGGTGAGTGGCAACGGGGAGGTGGTGCTGGTCGATCCTCTCACCGGTACTTCGACCCTCATCGCCGCGGGTAGCGGCCAGTCCGGGCTCTCCGGCGTCACCGCCATCACCAGCGCCCCGGAGGACAACGCTCTCTACGTGGCTACCGGGGACGGCAATGATTCCCTCTACCGGGTCGACGTGACCACTGGCACCACCGACCTGGTGGGGGCCTTTGACAACGGCGCCACCAACGTCCAGGCCATGGACATCGCGCCGGAGGCGGCTTCCGTCTATGGTTTCGAGACCGGTGCCATCTATGGTGTGAGCATCGACGGGGTCCAGGATTGTTGGGGCAATTGCCTGTACAAGATCCGCCGTTCCAGCGGCGAGGCGCAGAAGATCGCCGGTCTGCCGGTGAACCAGGTGCGCGGCGCCAGCTTCGATCCCATCACCGGCGAGCTGTGGCTGCTGGACTCCGGCGGCAACACTCTCTACACCGTCGACGGCATGGGCAACGTCAGCTATCAGTTCAGCCTGCCGGGTTTCAATTGGAACGACAAGAGCGGTGCTGCCACCGTCTTCAGCCTCGGCCACAGCCCCGAGGGCGGGATGTACGCCATCGACCTCTCCTTCGGCGTGCTGCTGGAGATCGATCCCGTCGCCCAGCAGAGCTATTGGGTGGGCACCCAGGGCAGCGCCTCCTACAACGGCAACTACAACATCCAGAGCCTGGACGCCCTGTGCACTGGCCCGCAGCTGCCCTGCGCGCCGATGGAGGAGCGCTACGTGGGCGACGGCTACGAGGCGCCGGCCAACCGCATCGTGGTGTACTCGGACAAGGCCGACGTCACCCTCACGGTGCTGCGCGGTGAAACCGCCGCCTGGGAGAACCAGGTCGTGCTGCCCGACGGCCGGACCTATCCGTCCCTGTCCACCCCCGAGGGGACCCGCTTCAACCTGGGCAAGTTCGTCGCCGGCTCGCAGCTCGAGCTGGGGCTCTTCACCCCCTTCGGCGACTTCTTCATCAGCGGCGCCGGAAGCAACAATCTGGACGGCTTCGTCCACGCCAACATCGTCCCCAACGAGACCGAGGGCGGACCGCTCTTCGTCGGCTGGGAGGACGGCTGGTACCTCGGCGACGGCGACTACGACGACGTGCTGCTGCAGATCTGCGGTGACGTGGCGGTGGTCGATTGCGATGGCTACAACCTCTACGGTGTCTTCCACAACACCGACGGCGACATGGTCATCTCCGATGTCTTCACCGGCGACACCATGCCGCTGAACATCGAGGGGTCGGACATCGTCGGCGCTTCGTCCGGCATCACCACCCTGACCTCCAACTCCCAGGACAACTCGCTGCTCTTCGCCACCGGCGACGGCGACGACTCCCTCTACCGGGTGGATCTGGCCACCGGTCTGGTGACCCTGGTGGGCCCCTTCACCGGCGGCGCTTCCAACGTCCACTCGATGGATATCGCGCCTCCGGCGGCGGCCAACTACGGCTTCACCCCGGGCCTGATCTACGGCGTCAGCCTGGATCAAATCCAAGGCTGCGGCCCCAACTGCCTGTTCTCCATCAACCCCAGCACCGGGGAAGCGGTGGCTCTGGGCAGCGTCGGTGTCTCCCAGGGTCGGGGCCTGAGCTTCAACCCGCGCACCGGCGAGCTGTGGGTCATCGATGCGGGCAACCGCAACCTCTTCACCCTCAGCCCGACGGGGCAGATGACCTACCAGTTCACTCTGCCGCAGGCGGACTTCGCCCACCAGACCGGTGCCAGCACCGTCTTCAGCCTGGCCCACAACTGTCAGGGGCGGCTGTTCGCCGCCGACGTGGCCTTCGGTGCTCTCATCGAGATCGACGTCGAGGCGCGGCAGTCTTATTGGGTGAGCGAGTACGGCGAGCTGGCAGGGCCCGACGGCAGCTTCGAGCTCCAAGGCCTGGACAGCGGCTTCGGTTTGCCGGGCTCGGTGGAGCCGCCGCCGCCACCGCCGGGGGACGACGATGACGACGACGATGATGACGACGATGATGACGACGACAGCGATCCGACGGATCTCTGAGTCGCTGACCGGAGCGTCCTGAGCGGATGAACCGGGAGGATGGGGGACGGGCCGCAGGGCTCGTCCCCCTTTTGTGCATGAATCTTGCAGCTTTCCAGGTAGAACGAAGGGGGTGAAGGTCTTCGGAGACCGAATACTAGGCGGAGCGCGGCTACCGTTTTGTATGACCTTCTACAATTTGCTCGGAGCTGGCAGTTTCTGTCATGATGCCAGTTCACTTTTGAATCGAAGTAAGCTCCCAAGGCTTGTGCTCCCCTGATCGCCAAGGTTGCTCGAAATCATCCTTGAGGCGGAGGGCGTGCCGACCCTTACTTGGCGCTGAGCAGCTGAGGAGCTTACGACTGAATGCCGAGCCTTAGTGCTCGGATCATAGAAGCGCCGGGGACATCGTGGTACCGGGAAGATTGCGAATGTGGGAACGGGTGACCGGCCGGGTCCGCCAAGACCGATGAAGAAGATCCGACTGCTGCACGCAGCCGACCTGCACCTGGGTGCTCCCATGGAGTGTTTACCCGGGGAGTTGGGGGCTGCGGAGCGAGCCTTGTGCGCCGGGGCGACCCATGCTGCCTGGCGCCAGCTGGTGCAGGTGGCGGTGGAGGAGGAGGTGGACCTGGTGGTGCTGGCCGGGGACACCCTGGATGGGGAGGCGCCCTTGGAGGCTCGCCGCTGGCTGGTGGAAGGGCTGGAGGAGCTGGCTGCGGAGGAGATTCCTACGGTCTTGGTGGCCGGGGAGGGGGATTGTCTCTCCTCGTCTGTCTGGAGTGGCTTCGAGCTCCCCGCCGGTTCGACCCTGCTGACCCCTGAACATCCCGAGTTCCTGGTGCGGCGGGGCGGACGGGTGGTGGTGTCGGTGGTGGGGTACTCCCGGGATCCGGCGGTGGAGGGCAGCCGCCTGCCCTCGGCAAGGCGCCGGGATCCGGAGCACGAGGACGCCGTGCAGGTGGCGGTGCGCCACGGCACGGTGACCGCCGAGCGCCGGGTCGGGGATCTGCGCGGCGCGCTGCGCCTGCGGGAAGTGGAACGCAGTGGCCTCGACGCCTGGCTCTTGGGGAGCGCCCACCGACACCGCACCTGGTCCGAAGCGGATCCCTTGATCCACGACCCTGGTTGCGCCCAGGCCCGCTGGCCCCGGGAGACCGGCCTGCGGGGCTGCTCCCTCATCGAGTGGGCCGATGGCCGCTCCCGACCTCCGAAATGTCGATTCCGGCCCCTGGGCCCGGTGGCCTGGCACGCTCAGGCGGTGGAGCTGAGCACCGCTCAGACGCTGGAGTCCGAAGTGCGGCGGGTGGTGCAGGAGATCGACGGGGAGCTGCCGAGGGAGGTCGAGCTGGTCTTGCTCCACCTGTCGGTGCGAGGTGGCCTGGCGTCCTCCCGCAGCCGCTTCGAGAACGCTCTGCGCAAAGCTCTGGGAGAGCGGTTCGGCGACCGGGTGATCCTCGGGCCGCCGGCGATGGAGGTCTTGCCCACGCCCGCCCGGGAAGGAATCCCAGCGGAGAGCTTCGCCGAGGCGGTGTTGGAAGAACAGAGCCGCGCCGGTACCGAGGGCGGTCAGGAGGCGCTGCGCGCCACGGTGCAGGAGTTGCTCGACCGGGCGGGGCTGCCCGAGAAGATCTGGCCCGCAGAGCTGGCCCCGGCGCAGAATCTCGAAGAGCTCCTTTCCCTGGCCACCGCCGAGGCCCTGTGGGCCCTCACCCTCGAGGACGCGTGATGTGGATTCGGCGCGTCGAGTTGGACGGCTTCGGAGATCATCGAGACCACAGCCTGGAACCCTTGGGTCCGAACCTCAACGTCATCCTGGGAGCCAACGAAGCGGGTAAGAGCACTCTCCTGGAAGCCATTCGCTGTGGCCTCTTCGGCTTCGTCGGCAATCTGACCAACGGCACCGCCCGGCAGCGGGTGCTGCTGGAGCTGGTGCAGGAGGATGGGTCGGTGGTGGTGGTGGAGCGCCGCCGGGACGGCGCCGGGGACGAGCTCGAGGTGCGCGACGAGGACGGGATGGAGCTGGGAGGGGAGCGTCTCCGCGGGCTCTTGGGAGCGGTGGACCGGCGCCAGTACAGCAGTGTTTACGGTTTCGCGCTGGACGAGCTGCAAAGCCTCGGTACCCTCAGCGGCTCGGCGGTTCAAGACCGCATCGTAGGGGCCAGCCTGGGCACCGCCAGTATTTCCCCTCAGGACGCCATGGACGGCCTTCGGGAGGAGGCGGAGGGACTTCTGCAGCCCGGTCTGGGCGCCGTCAGCCGGCGGGTGGAGCGCTTGCAGGAGCTCGAAGAGGAGCTCGAAGAGCTGCGGTCCCGGCGCCGTCAGCTGGTGGCCCAGGAGCTCGAGCTGGTGGAGTGCGAGCAGCGCATCGCGGAGCTGCACCAGACCCTCGACCGGCTGCAGGAGCGGGTGGAGGAGGGGCGCCGCTGGAGCCAGCTGGGGGAGCTCGCGGAGAGGCTGCGGGAGAAGCGCCGGGAAGCGGAGGCGCTGACCGTGCCGGCGGCGGTGGATGACGACCTGGAGGAGCGCTACGGCTATTGGCAGGACCGCCAGGAACGCTATCTGGAGGCCAAGGAGCGGGTGCAGAAGGAGATCGCCCAGGCCCGGGCGCAGCTGGGGGCGGTGAGCGGCCGGCCGGCGATTCTCGACGCCGAGGAGGAGATCCGCCTGTTGGATCGGCGGGCGGCGGTGGCCCAGGAACATTTGACCCAGCTGCAGCGCACCCGCCAAGAGCTCCAGGAGCTGGAAGATTCCTTGCGCGGCCAGCTGTCGTCCCTGGGCCCGGGGTGGGACGAAGCCCGCCTGGCGGTCACCGATTTCAACGATGCCGACCTGGAGTCCCTGATCCAGCTCAGCGAGGACGTGGTGCAGCTGCGCCGGGGCCTGGGGCTGGAGCGCATGCGCCTGAGCCAGATGCTCCAGCGCCAGGCGCCCCGGGACCGGCGGCTGCTGGTTTTCCTCTCCCTCGCCGGGATCGCTCTGGTGCTCCTGGGATTGCTCGGGTTCCTCGCCGGTCCCGACGCCGGGCTGCTGACCACCATCTTCTCCATCACCCTCGCCGGCGGCCTGCTCGCCTGGGGGCTGCGGGAGCGACTGCCGGAGACCGAGGCCATGGTCACCGCCCGCCGTCAGCTAGCGGAGATCGAGCGCGCCCTCAAGGGCCAGCTGGAACCGCAGGGCAGCCTGCCCATGGTGCGGCAGCTGAACAAGATTCAAGGAGAGCTGGAGGCCCAGCGAGCCGCCTTCGGCCTGCCGGTGCAGACCACCGTGGAGGAAGCACCGCGGGTGCTGCGGGATCTGCGGGGTTTGCGCGGTCTGTGCGGCCGGCGGGATGCGCTGGTGGAGCTCACCGCGTCGCTGGAGGAGACCCTCGGGGAAGCGGAGCATCTGGGGGCCAAGCTCGCCGCCCGTTTCGGCCTCGACGCTCCCGTCCGCGGCGAGCTGGCGGTGCTCGCCCACGAGCTGCAGGCCCAGCTCACCAAGGCCCGCCAGTCGGCGCTCCAGCGCGGTCACGCGGAGCGGGACCTGGAGCAGCTGGAACAGGATTTGGTCAAGGTGGAAGAGATGCACCAACGCTCCCAGCAGGAGCTGATGGAGCTCACTGCCGATCTCGGCGCCGGGGGAGAGAAGGAGCTGCAGAAGCTCCTGGATCGCCGGCAAGAGCAACGGCTGCTGCTGCGTCAGGCCGAGGAGCTGGAGCAGGCCCTGGAGGACGAGGCTTTGCGCCTGGGCATCGCCGGCGGCTGGCCGGAGGCCTCGCGGCGTCTCGAGCGGCGCTCCGGAGACCACCGCCGGCGTCAGGTGGACGAGCAGCTGCGGCACACCCAGGAGGAGCTCGAGACCTTGTTGGAGCACCGCGGGGAGCTGGCGGAACGGCGCCGCCACGGAGCCTTCGACGAAAGCTACGGCGAGGCGCTGGCGGAACGGTCGCGGCTGCGCGGGGAGCTGGCGGTGGCGCTCCAGCGGGGGTTGGTGTGCAGCCTTGCGGCCACGCTGCTGGAGCGCGCCAAGGGGCGCTTCGAACAGGAGCGTCAGGGGCCGGTGATCGCCCGGGCGTCGGAGATCTTCCGCCGCATCACCGGTGATCGCTATCGGCGCTTGATGGTGCCCCTGGGCGAGTCCCGGCTGGTGTTGGAGCGCGCCGACGGCCACCAGATCGCTCACTTCGAGACCCTTTCCCGGGGCACCCGCGAGGAGCTCTATCTGGCGGTGCGCCTGGCCTTCATCGCCGAGACCTGCGCCAAGGGAGAAGCCCTGCCGGTGCTCCTGGACGACGTGTTGGTGAACGCGGATCCGGAGCGGGCGGCGCGGGCCTCGGCGG
Organism: Acidobacteriota bacterium; assembly: GCA_034211275.1. Lineage (NCBI taxonomy): Bacteria > Pseudomonadati > Acidobacteriota > Acidobacteriota bacterium. The sequence continues at coordinate 8,901 of JAXHTF010000112.1, read as the reverse complement.
TGGTGGGAGAGCTGGCGGAGTCCACTCAGGTGGTCTTCTGCACCTGTCACCCCCACCTGGCGCGGCTACTGGAGAACGCCCGGGGCCACCAGCGCATCGACCTCGAACCGATCTCCGTGGCAGCTTCCCCATGAGCGGGCAATCCCAGGACCCTCAGTCTCAGCAGGATCCATCCCGGAGAGCCGCATCCGGTGCCGGCGCCGGCGCCCCGGCCGCCGCCCCGGAAGGAATCCTGCGCCGCCTGTCAGAGCTGATCCAGGACGACAAATGGGCCCGGCGCATCTGCGTGGGTGCGGCCTTGGGAATCCTCTTCCTGGCCTATCTGCCGGTGGATGTCCAGGCCCAGCAGATCCTCGGGGTGGTGCTCTTCGCCGCCATGCTGGTGTTCAAGGCGATGCCGCGCACGCCCCTCACCAGCTTTCTCTTCATCAGCTGCGGCGCCTTCCTCACCCTGCGCTACCTCTTCTGGCGCACCGGCTATACGGTGGTCTACCAGGACTTTCCGAGCTTTGTCTGCTCGATCCTGCTGTACACCGCCGAGGTGTACGGCATCGTCCTCTACCTGGTCAGCTTGTTCATCAACTCCAGCTTCCTCAACCGCAAGCCGGTGCCCCTCACCGGCCCGCCGGAGTCCTGGCCGACGGTGGACATCATGGTGCCGAGCTACAACGAGCCCCAGCACCTCCTGGAGGTCACCCTCATTGCGGCCTTGCAGGTGGACTATCCGAAGGACCGATTCAACGTCTATCTGCTGGACGACGGCGGCACGACGCAGAAGCGCGGCGATTCCGACCCGGGCAAGGCCCAGGAGGCGAAGGATCGCCACCGGGACTTGCAGATCATGTGCGCCGAGCTGGGGGCCTACTACGTCACCCGGGACAAGAACCTCCACGCCAAGGCGGGCAACATCAACTCGGCGCTGGAGAAGATCGAGAAGGGCGAGGTCAGCGACCCCCACTCCGGGGAGGTGAAGACGCCCAGCGAGCTGATTCTGATCCTCGACGCCGATCACGTTCCGTCGCCGGATTTTCTGCGCAAGACCGTCGGCTGGTTCCAGCGCGACCCCAAGCTCTTCCTGATGCAGACGCCGCATTTCTTCTTGAATCCCGATCCCATCGAGAAGAATCTCCAGACCTTCCAGCGCATGCCCAGCGAGAACGAGATGTTCTACCGCGTCATCCAGCGCGGCCTGGACTTCTGGAATTGCTCCTTCTTCTGCGGATCGGCGGCGGTGCTACGGCGGGAGTACCTGATGCAGATCGGCGGCATCAGCGGCATCAGCATTACCGAGGACGCGGAGACCGCCCTGGCTCTCCACGGTCTGGGCTATCACAGCGCCTATCTGGACCAGCCCCTCATCGCCGGTCTCCAGCCCGAGACCTTCGGCGGCTTCGTGGTCCAGCGCACCCGCTGGGCCCAGGGCATGGTGCAAATCTTCCTGCTGCGCAATCCGCTGAAGATGAAGGGGCTGACCCTGCCCCAGCGGTTGGGGTACTTCAACAGCTCGTTCTTCTGGTTCTTCGCCTACTCCCGGGCGGTCTTCCTGGTGGCGCCGGCCTTCTTCCTGATCTTTGGGCTGCAGATCTACCGCGCCAACCTGCAGGAATTCCTGGGCTACGCGGTGCCCCACGTGATCGGCGCCATCCTCGCATCCGCCTATCTCTTCGGCCACGTGCGCTGGACCCTCTTCTCCGAGCTCTACGAGACCATGCAGAGCATTTTTTGCCTGCGGGGTCTGGTGCAGGTCTTCATCAACCCGCACTCTCCAAGCTTCGGCGTCACCCCCAAGGGAGAGCATCTGGAGAACAACTTCATCTCTCCCTTCGCCGGTACGTTCTACACCCTGACCCTGATCATGGTGGCGTCCCTGGGGGCGGCGGTGTACCGCTACTATGCCTATCCGTTGGATCGCGGCGTGGTGGTGATCACCGGCATCTGGGCGATTCTCAATATCCTCTTGCTCATCGCGGCACTGGGAGCGGTCTACGAGCGCGCCCAGCGGCGCGACTATCCGCGGGTCAAGGTCGGGTATCGCGGCCGTCTTCGCAGCGGGGACAGCCGGGTGCCGTGCCGCTTGTTGGACATTTCCGTCAGCGGCGTCGGAGTCATCGTGCCCTGGCGTTACTCGGCGGCCCTGGAGGGCCTGCGGGGGACGCGGCTGGAGGTCTTCGACCCGCGCCAGGACGGCTGGGTGGAGGTCCCGGTGACGGTGCGCAACCGGCGCTATGGCCGTAGTGGCATGACCCTGGGAATGGCCTTTGGCGAGGCCAGCACCGAGGACCGGTTCAAGATCGTGCGGCTGATCTACGGCGACAGCCGGCGCTGGAACGAGTTCCTCTACAGCCGTGACCAGCCCTCCAGCGTCTTCTTCGGCATCGGCTTCCTGCTCTCCCGGGGCATCGCCGCCGCCACCAACCATCTGCTTCATATCGTGCGCTGGGCCTTTGTCGGTTCGGTTCGATGGGTGGCCGCGGGATTCCGCCGTGTCTTCGCCCTCGATTCCGCCGGCGCAGCTACCGAACAATCCAACGGGAAGGTTTGATTCCATGCTTCTGATGCTCCCCCCCACCGCTTTGTCGGTCCGCACCGCGCTGGCTCGCGGCCTGTGGCTTGCGGCGCTCGTCGCCGTCCTCGCTCCGGTGACCGCCTTCGGTCAGCCCGATCCCCGTGCCGCCAACACCGCGGCGGTGGTGGAGTCGTCGTCGGTGGAAGGACGGTTCGAGGCGCCGCTACGGGCTTTTCGCGAGCGCCAGGAGCCCCTGACCTTGCGCAACGCCACCAGTCAGGAATCGATCTTCATCCCCATCTCCCCGCGCATGGAGGTGCAGAGCGCCCGGCTGCATCTGGAGTACACCAACTCCGCCGCGCTGCTGCGGGATCGCTCGCTGTTGCGAGTCAGCCTCAGCGGCCGCATCCTGGCCCAGGTCGATCTCGATCCGGACCAGCCCAACGGCGTGTTGGACATCACCTTGCCGGCGGATCTGCTGCGGGAGAGCTACAACGAGCTGACCTTCTGGGTCGCCCAGCACTACACCCTGGAGTGCGAGGATCCCACGGCGCCGGAGCTCTACACTCAGATCGACGTGGACGCTTCGGTGTTGGTGCTGGAAGCGACCCTCGTGCCCCTGAACCCGACCCTGGCGGATTTGGAAGAGCTCATCGACCCCCGACTGTGGGGTGCCTACCGGCTGCAAATCCTCAGCCCCGGCGGCGGCGACGACGCCCTGCGGTGGGGGGGATTGGTGGCTCAGGGGGCGGGCCTGCGGCTGCGCTACAAGAGCCTCGCGGCGGAGCACCAGCGGTTGCGCACCCGGGTGCCGGATCCTGCCGGCGAAACCGCCGGATGGCGCTTTCCGGGCCTCGATCAGGCGTACCACGGTGGCCGGGACTTGGTGCTCACGGGGACCCGCAGCGAGCTGGCGGGGCTGCTGGATCCGAGCCTCGCCGCTGCCATCGACGGTCCGTTCTTGGGTATCTATCCCCAGGATGGGGATTCCCGCTTCTTCGTTCTGGTGGTCTCCGGCAACACTCCGGAGGAGGTGAGCCTGGCGGCCCGTTCCTTCGCCTACACCAACTATCCCTTGCCGGACGCGGTGCACAGCCGCATCGAGGAGCTGGCGGTGCCGGAGCTGCCGGATTACAGCGCCCGCAACGTGGTGCACGAGAACCGCACCTATCCCTTCACCTATTTCGGCTTCGAGACCGAGACCCTGGAGGGCATCAGCCCCGGCACCAGCGATCTCGCTGTCTGGGTGCCGCCGGACTTCTTCGTCCGCGAGTCCAGCAGCGTGGAGCTCAGCCTGCATTTCGCCTACGGCGCCGCCATGCGCGCCGACTCGGTGCTCAACATCTTCCTCAACGGGTTATTCCAGGACGTCATCTACCTGCGCAACGAGAACGGCGAGGTCTTCCGCGACTACCGCATCCAGATTCCCTTGCGCTCCTTCCGGCCCGGCGACAACCAGATCAGCTTCGTGCCTCAGATGATGCCCAAGATCACCGGCGACTGTCAGGCCATCCAGACCCGGAACCTGGTGTTCACCCTCTTCGACGACTCCACCGTGAAGCTGCCGGATGCCGCCCACTTCGTCGACATGCCGGATCTCCAACGCTTCAGTGCCACCGCCTTCCCCTTCGGTGTCGAGGGCGATGGCTCCGGTATGGGTTTGCAGGTGCTGGCGAAGGACGAGCTCACCATCGGCGCCGCTTGGACGCTGCTGGCGCGGCTGGCCCAGGTACGCGGCCTGCCCCTGACCGAGGCCTTGGTTTCCCACGACCGGCCGGACGAGGATCTCGACTGGTTGTTGGTGGGGCCGTCCTCCTCCCTCACCGCGGAGGTTCTGGACGGGGCGCCGGTGAAGCTCGGGGAGGTCATCGAAGTGCCCCATCCCAGCGCCGTGCGGCAGCAGCCGGAGGCTTCACCGGCGGGCCTCTTCGGTCGCCTGCGGGGTTGGCTCGGGAGCCTGGTGGAGCTCGAGGAAGGGAAGCAAGCGCTGCCGCCGGAGGTGGTGCGCCTGACCCAGACCGGTGGTCTCGGACGCTTCAGCCTGATGATGGAATATGAGTCGCCGTGGCGCTCCGGCTCGACGCTGGCGGTGGTGGTGGCGGAGGATGGCGAGCGGCTCTACGACGGCGTCGCCCAGCTGGTGGATCCCGGGTTCTGGGACAATCTGCAAGGCGATCTGGCGCTGTGGGAGAAGCGTTCCGCCTCGTTGCGCACCGTCAGCGTCGCCGAGCGCTACAAGGTGGGCGGTCTCGGGCCCCAGGGGCGGATGGAGTACTTCTTCTCCAAGAACCCCTGGTTCTGGACCATCCTCCTGCTGCTCCTGATGGTGCTCTTCGCTCTGGCGGCCCTCTTCCTCTTGCGTCGCTATCGGCAGCGTCACCACCCGGAGGTCGGAGGGGAGAACGAGCTGGACGACTTCCCGCCGCCGGATGGCGAGGCGGAGTTCGGTGACGGGGAGTTTAGGGAGTCGGACTTCGATGATCGGGATCGCGGCTCGCGGGCCCTCGACGCGCCCCGCCGGGGCTCGGACCCCGACGGTTCGTCGCTGCACGACCCGGCCCTGGAGGAGGATTTGGACTCCCGGGGAGAGGACGATGATTCCCACCGATAGCCGCCGGCGCTTCTCGGGGTCCCATTTGAAGCCCCATTCGAGATCAAAGCCCGCCTGGCTGGCGGTGCTGGGGGCGCTGCTGCTCCTGGGAGTGGCTCAAGGCTGCACGCCGGAGGCACCGCCGGAAGAGCCGGCGGTGGCGGCGGTGACGGAGGAGCCGTTGGAGGAAGGCGGGGAGGAGGTATCCGAGGTGGACGAGTGGAGTCTTTATCGGCAGCGCTTCATCACCCCCGAGGGGCGCACCATCGATACCGCCAACCGCAGCATCACCCACTCCGAGGCCCAGGGCTTTGCCTTGTTGCTGGCGGCGGCCTACGACGACCGGGAGACCTTCGATCGCCTGTGGACCTGGACCCGGGAGCATCTCCAGGTGCGGGAGGACCAGCTCCTGGCCTGGCGTTGGTCGCCGGAGAACGGGGTGGACGATCCCAACAACGCCACCGACGGCGATCTACTGGTGACCTGGGCGCTGCTGCGGGCCTGGCGCCGGTGGGACGAGACGGAGTATCGCGACGCCGGGCTCAGAATCGCCGAGGATCTGCGCTCGACCGTCGTGCATCCGAGCCCCCACGGCCCGGTGCTCCTGCCGGGGCAACACGGCTTCAATCATCCTGGCGAGCTCACCGTCAACCTCTCCTATTGGGTCTTCCCGGCCCTCGCCGTCCTCGAGGTGGAGGCACCGGCCCCGGAGTGGGCCGAGGTGCGGGAAACCGGTTTGGCCCTCCTCGGTCCCAGCTGCTTCGGCCAATGGCAGCTGCCGCCGGACTGGTTGCGGGTGGAACCGGAGCTGGCGGTGGCCCCGGGCTTCGACCCCCTCTTCGGCTACAACGCCGTCCGCATCCCCCTGTACCTGGTGTGGGCGGGGTTGGAGACGGAAGAGCGGCTGCGGCCCTACCTGGACTTCTGGGAGCACTTCCGCGGCGCACGCTTCCTCTCCGCCTGGACCGACCTCACCGACGACAGCATCGGCTCCTACGACGCCGGCCAGGGCATCCACGGCATCGTCGCCCTGACCCGCGCCGCCGCCGGCCGCGAACCCGGCCGGAGCGCCCGCATCGCGGCGGCGCCGCTGGATCCGGAGGAGCACTACTATTCCGCCAGCCTGCTGCTGCTCAGTCGGCTGGCGATGGAGGAGCGGCCGTGATGGGGAGGAGACAGGGGATGAAGATCCGAGGCGGGGCGGCCATGGGAGTCCTGGTCCCGGCGTTGACGCTGCTGCTGGCCCTCTTCGCCACGGCGCCGGCGGCGGCCCAGGGAGAGGAGGAGGCTCTCTTCGCCATCGAGGTGGGCAGCGCTGCCCGGGCCGGTACCCTCGACCAGCGCCTCGAGGATCTGCAAGAGGCCGGCGTCGAGGCGCGCATCGAGCGCCGTGAAGGGCTCTACCGGGTGCTCATCGGCAGCTGGAGCGAGGTCGAACCCGCCCGCCGGGCCCTCGAGCGGTGGCGCCAGGACTACCCGTCCGCCGTGCTCTACGCCAACCCCGCCGGGGAGCAACAGCTGGCCGAGAGAGCTCGCCGGGAGGAAGGGGGCGCCGAGTCCGTGCGCCGGTCTTCCGGCCCGGAGGCGCGACAGACCGCCGATGCGACGGCGGAGCCGAGTCGCCGCGGGCGGGGGGAGGCCGGTGAAGCCCAGACCGAAGTCCAGCGTCAAGGGCAGCAGAATGTCGCGGTGCCGGAGCAGGCGCAGGTGGCCGCCCGGCTGGCGGAGCAGCGCCGCCGGGAATCCCGGGAGCGGTGGAGAACCGAGGAGGCGCGGCTGTGGGCGCTGGCCGGTGAGCAGCGCTGGCGGGAAGTGGCCCAGGCGATTCAGGAGATCGAGGAGGAGGACCCATATTGGGCGCCGCCCCAGGAGCTCCAGGATCTGTTGGCCGGCGAGGAGCAGCGCCGGCGGGCGGCACAGGCGGTGGCCGGCGGCCGTTGGCGGGAAGTGGTGTCGCTGGCCCAGGAGCTGCCGGAGGAGTTCAGCTGCCGGCGCATCGATTTGCTCTGGGGGTTGGCGGAAGCCCAGGCGCGCACCGGCGACGAGGCGGCTTCCGCCCAAACCTATCGCCGGGCCATCGCCTCCTGCGACCGGCGCCACGTGCTGACTACCCTCGAGAAGGCCGCCATGGTCCTCGGGCCCGGCGTTCTGACGCAGCTCGACGATCTCGCCCGGCAGCGGGCGCCGGAGGCCGACCGAGAGCGGCTGGCGGAGCTGCAGTACTCCTACTATGCCGGCCGCATGGGGGCCGCGGCGGAAGCGGAGCGCCCTCGGGACGTGGTGCGCTGGCTGGGAGAGATCGAAGACGAGGTCCAGGAACGGCAGGAGGCCGGGCTGGCGGAGGCCGCCGGGTGGAGCTACCGCAGCCTGCAACAGCCGGCCCTGGCCCGCCGCTGGTTCGAGCGCGCCTTGGAATGGCAGCCGGATCGGGAGAGCGCCGCCTATGGTCTGGCCCTGACCCAGCTGGCCGCCGGCGAGCTCGAGGCTTTGGCGCAATGGCCCCAGCGCTTCCCCGACAGCCAGCGGCTGGTGGAGCTGGTGGAGCAGGGGGTGGCCGAGGAGGTGCGCCGCAGCTTCGAAGAAGAGAACTACCTGGAGACCGTCAGCCTGCTGCAGCGCCGCCGGCTGCAACGATCCCTGGACCGGGACCAGCGCCTGTTGCTGGCCTGGAGCTGGTTTCACCTGGGGGAGCTGGACCAGGCTCGGGCCCTCTTCACCGAGCTCTACGAGAGCGGCCCCGACGCCGAGAGCCGGGAAGGATTGATCCGCAGCCTCCAGCAGGCGCGGGACTTCGCGGCGCTGGCGGACCTGATGGAGGAGCCGGTGCCGGAGAGCTCGTCATCGGAGGAGCCCGACGGCGAGGTGCTCAACGCCATCGCCTGGGGGCTGGTGGAGAACGGCGAGATGGAGCGCGGCGAGGGCTTCTTCCGCCGCGCCCTGGCCCGGAATCCGGAGCTGGAGGATGCCGCCTACGGCCTAGCCCTGCTGCAACTCGAAGGGGGCGACCTGGCCGCCGCCGACGAGACTCTGGCGAGCTTCGAGGAAAGCCCCCGGCTGGCGGAGCTGAAGGGCCGCATCGAGCTGCAACGGGCGCAGCAGGCTTACGCCCAGAAGAACTACGCCGCCGCCCTCGAACACCTGCAGGCCGCCGCCGCCCGCCGCGAGCTAGAGGACCCGGAACGCCGCCTCAAGGCCTGGAGCCTCTTCCACCTGGAGCGCTTCGCCGAGGCCGCCCTGACCTTTCAGCAGATCTACCGCCATCGTCCCGACGAGGCCGCCGCCCGCGGGTTGATGCTCAGCCTGGCGCAGCAGCAGCGTTGGGATGCGGTGGCGCCGTTGGCCCTGCAGGTGGCCCGGGCGGTGGATCAGCGCTGGCCCGAGCTGCTGGAGGGAACCCTTCCCGAGGAGGAGGCAGGACTCCTCATGGTGCTCGCCTGGAGCGCCCACCGCCAGGGGGATGGGGAGGCCGCGGAGCTGTGGTTCCGGCGCGCCGCAGAGCTCGATCCCACCCTCGAGGATGCCACTTACGGTCTGGCCCTCAGCCGCTTCGAAGCCGACGATCTGGCGGCGGCGGAGGAGGTCGCCCGCGGCAACCTCGACCACCCGCCGCTGCGCGAGCTGTTGGCCCGCATCTTGGTGCGCCGGGCCCAGGACGCCTATCAGCGCCGGGAGCATCGGGAAAGCCTGGCCCTGCTGGAGGAGAGTCGCCTCTTCGAGCCTTTGGACTCTACCGCCGAGGTGCTGCGGGGCTGGAATCTCTATCAGCTGGGGCAGTACGACCAGGCCTCGGCGGCGCTGGAGCCGT
>JAXHTF010000111.1 GCA_034211275.1 Acidobacteriota bacterium | reverse complement strand
AGCGGGCGTGCATGTAGTCGAGATCGTCCGCTTCGCCGGGGGCGTTGTGGTCCCGGCGGTGGCCGGTGAAGCGCTGCTCCAGGTTCTCGTTGCCGGCGAAGGCGCCGAGCTCTCGGCCGAAGCCCATGTAGTGGTGATCCTCCAGAGGAGTGCCGTTGTGGGCGGTGATCAGACGGGGGGAGCCGAGATGATCCAGGCTGAAATGCTGGCGATGGGTCGGCCACGGCTGGTCGGCCATGGACATGAGGAGCGCCGAGCCGCGGTAGACGAAGTCTTTGCGCCAGCTCCAATGCTCCGCGGAATCCACCTCCAGGTCGTAAATGGTGAGCACCTTGCCGTCCAGATCCCGCAGGGTGTACTCCTCATCCGTCGGCTGTCCCGCTTGCCAGCGGAGGATCTGAATCCTCTCGTCGTCGGCGGTGTAGACGAAGGTCTCCTCGGGGAAGTTCCGGGAGGCGATCATGTCCAGGGCATCGAACTCGTAGATCTCCGAACCGCTGCCCATGAGGCGAGACGTCAGGTTGCCTACGGCGTCGTAGGAACCCATTCCGGAGCGATTGGAGGAGCTGATCACCGGCAGGTTCCGGCGCAGGGGAGAAAGGCCGGTATCGGTCCAATCCACCCAGGTCATGTTGCCGAAGGCGTCATAGCCGTAGGCCTCCAAGGCGCCGCTGCCGTCGTGGAAGTGCCGCAGCCGGTTCATGGCGTCGTAGAGGTAATAGTCCTGACAAACCGCCCCCGCCGTGCAGCCGGCGATGGTCTTGCGGCGCTCCTTGAGGTTGCCGGAGCCATCGTAGTGATGGACTCCCAGCTCGACGCTCGATCCGTCCTGAAAGACCGTGCGGAAGTTGCGGGGGAGAGAGCGATTCCAGGGATCTTGATCGATCTCATCCCGGATTTGGTTGGCGTGGAGGACAGAGGCCAGACTACCGTTGTCGTGGTAGGTCAGACTGCCGAGGGTGGTGCTCCCTTCCCGCACTGCCGTTAGCTGGCCGTAGACGTAGTCCCGGGTGAGGTTCCGCGCCGGCCCCGGCTGAGTGTTGCACGGGGCGTCCGTGCACCGGGGATAGCCCTGGGTCTTGACATTCCCCAGATCATCGTAGGTCCAGGATTGATCGAAGACGCGGTCGGAGTTGTTGAGATCCGTGACCCGCCGGGAGATCCGTCCTCCCACGCCGTTGTAGGTGTAGGTTTCCCTCACATCCAGCTCGGTGGTGATGGACGGAGCCCAGGGGATGCGGCGGATATTCGTGCGGGTCGCCTTCCAGAGTTTGCCGAAACCCCAGGTGCCGGCGTCGCCGGATCCCGCGTACTCGAAGCTCTTGAGGTAGGGCCAGCCGGAGAGCTTGCGGTCCCGCACTCCGGTCATCCGCTCCGCGGCGTCGTATTCGAAGGCCAGATCCCGCAGACCGGAGTCGTGCCGTTTGCGCAGGGCCTTGCCCCGGGCGTCGATGGACTCGAAGTGATAGGTGCCGTTCTCCGGGTGGATCTCCCGGGTCATGAAACCGCGGCCGTCGTAGGTCCAGTAGCGGTGCTGCACCACCCCGGAGGCGGAGTCCAGCCGGGCGTGGGTGAGATTGCCGGCGGCATCGTAGTCGTAGGTCGCCGTCAAACCTCCAGCGGGCTCTTTAATCTTCCAGATCCGGCCTTGGCCATCGCGGAAGGTTTCGTAGAAGTATTTGGTTTCCCCGACGGTGTCATCCGCCTTGAGGTAGTCCGCCACGTAGGACCGCCTCTGGGCGTAGCGCTCGCCGCCATAGGTGAAGCGGGTCATATGGAAATCCGAAGAGGTCTGGGCATCCGGAGCCTGGATCGCCCAGGCCCGGCCGTAGGCGTCATACTCGTGGTACCGAGTCCAACCGGCCGGGTACTCGCTCGAGGAGAACCAGGTCGATTCTGCGGACTTCCAGCCGAGAGCGTTCAGATAGTGGGTCTGTTTGCGGATCCAGCCGGCGTTGGGCACCTGACGGCGCTCCTGCCACAGCCTGCCGATGGAATCGTAATGGTATTCCTGGCGGTTGAGGATCACATTGCTGGAGCCGCCGGCCCGCTGATAGACGTAGACCTTCGCCAGGGCAGCGAGCTGGTTCCCGGAGGCGTTTTCGTAGTAGTACTCCGTCTTCGATCCCTCTTGCGGAGTCACCAGCTGAATTCTGCCCAGGGCGTCGTAGTTGAAGGCGGTGGAGAAGCCGTTGGCTTGCTGGCTCTCCTGCAGCAGGCCGGTGCTCGCATCCACGGTGCCCCGGTACGGGAAGTAGTTCAGACCGTCGATCTTCGTCGAGGCGAGGGTGCCGTTCTGGTAGGTGTGGGTCCTGCCGTGGACGGCGCTGCTCGGCAGGGCCATGGAGCAGAGGTTGGAGGATAGGCTGACGCTCTGGGTGTCGCCACCGTACCAATGCTCTCCCACCACATTTCCCTGGCTGTTGTAGGTCGAGACCTGAACCACGTCCCGGTTGTTGAAGAGCCCTGCGCTCTTCTTGCGCCGCGTCCGGAGCTCGGCGCCGGTGGCCAGATCGAAGCAATGCTCGGTTTCGAACTTGAAATAGGTGCCGGGGCTCCCGTTGTAGTAGTTTTCCCGCTCGGAGGAGCGGCTGTAGGTTCCCAGGATCCAGGCTTGGCCAGAGTTCGGGAGCACCTTGCGATGATCCCGATAGGTCTCGTGGCGCTCGTCGCCGCTGTCTCGGTAGTTGGAGATCTTGACGGACCAGTCATAATTTCCAAAGCCGTCGAAGGTCGCCCGATTGGTGAGCCGGAAGAAGCCGGCTCCGAAATCCATTCGCTCGCTCTTGACGCGCCGCTGGCAATCGTACTGACCCTGATCCAGCCGTCCGAGGCAGGAATCGTGCTCGTACTCCAGATGGACTTTCCGCACATTCCCTCGAACCCCCGGCGCGGGCCGGATCACTTGGGAGAGATAGCGGAGCCGGTTGTGGCTGGAATGAGTAGGCTGATGATCGGTAAACGGTAGGCCATAGGACCAGGTCTCGAATTGGGCATTGAAGTAGTTGTCGGTGGCGGTTCCATGGGGATCGATCACCGTCGTCAGGATCTCTTGCGGCACCTCCCGGGTGACGCCACCGATGACCTCCTGGGTGAAGCGATATTCCGGCTGGTACCACCATTCACCGCCCATGCTGTCCTGGTTGTAGTTGAGCAGGCGGCGCGCCGCGACTCCCTGGGATTCGCTCCAGAAATCCGGTCGTTGGCGATCTTGCGGATCGAACTCCCAACCGTTGGGGAAGCGATAGCCCCGATAGTCCCACTCCAGATAGCCGCGGGTGGGCAGCCTCATGCGGTGGATCACTCCCGGCGAAGCGATGTAGTAGGTGTCCAGCTGGCCGCTCTGGTCCTGGTCGTAGGGCAGGGTCACGGTCTCCCGCCGAGTATGGTAGTCCGCCCAATTCATCCGATATTCCGTGCCGTCCGGCCGGGAGATCGCGGTGAGCAGAGGCACCGGGGCGCAGGATCGGGAGTTGTCCCAGATGCAGGGCCAGTCCCTGGTCCGAGGGTCGTGACCGACGGGGCGCTCCACCTGGGCATTGGCGTAGGAGAAGTCGTAGTCGGCGAAGCCGCCGCCGAACTGCGCCACCTGGACTCGGGTCACCATGGGCACCTGCCGCCCGTCGTAGTTGAAGTTTTGAAAGTGGACTTTGTGCTGACGAATGCCGTCGTCGAGAGTCCACAGGTTGGTGCCTCGGAGGATGTTCAGGGTATTTCCCCAGGGGTCCCGGATGGAGTGCAGCCGGCCATCGCTCCAGAAGCGATGCACGTGGCCGTTGGGAAAGTCGAGCTCCATCCAGCTGCCGACCTGGCGCAGCCGCAGATAGGTGCTGTCGCGGGTATACCAGACCCCCGCCTGACTCCCTCCGCCGTTGGGGGGCGTGGAATAGAAGAGATGATCGCTGCCGCTGGCATCGAGATACGACCAATGCTGGGTCTCATTCCGATAGGCGGTCAGATCCCCCTCGTTGCGGCCGGTCAAAGGAGGCAGGAGCTCGCCCAGGCTCAGCCGCCATCCCAGGCCGGCGTTGGAATCGGCGCTCGCCAGTGCCCCCGGGTAGCGATTGACGTCCCCGATCTTCTTGACGTAGCTCCAATCCCAGACGTTGGAGTTGTAGACCAGGTTCAGGGAGTAGGAGAGGGATCCATTTCCCTGATAGGCCTGGCCGATGGGGATCGTGACGGTGAGGTTTCCGTTGAACAGATTGATCGAATCCAGGTCCTCCTGCTGGTAGGCGCGCTCCGGGCTGAAGCCTCGTTCCTGGGTGGGATGTTGAACGTCGCCCCTGACACCGGGGGCGGCCAATAAGAGGAGAGCACCGAGAAGAGACCAGGAGAGCCTTCCCCTCGTCCTGTGCAAGGTTTTCTTTCGTGAAAGTGTTCGATTCCAGATCATCGCAGACTCCAGAGTCTTGACCGGTCGCTGCCAGGGCCGCCGGCGGAGGCTCGATGCTGCCGCTCGGGAGGCCCTGGGAGCTCCCAGGCCGGGTTGTCCTTACTGAGACCTGCGCCGGCAGGGATCGAGAAGCATCACCTCGGTGCAAATTTTTTTGGCAAGAGCCCTGGATGGGAGCCGGAAGCGGCCAGCGGGAAGTTTCTGCGGAGGAATCTGTTACCAGGGACAGAAGCACGGGAAATACAAAGTGAGCAGAAGAGAGTCGAAGTGAGCCGAAGGTCGCTGAGAATGTCCAACATCGTCGTGAGCTTGCGGAGGTTCGAGGGCGGCGGAAGGGATCCGGTGTGAGCCGCGAGATGGACCGCCTCTTCGACCAGGCTGCCGACCTGTCGCCTGGTCAGCGGCAGGAGTTCCTGCGGGAAGTCGGCCGCAGCCGCCCGGAGTTGGCCCGACGACTCGAAGAACTGCTGGTCGCAGACGGTCAAGGGGAGGCCTTCCTGAAGACCCCCGTGGCCCGTTTGAGCGTGACGCCCCCCGAGAGCGATGGCGCCCCGCGGCGGATGGAGGGCCGCGGTGAGCCCCGCCACATCGGGTCCTACCGCATCCTCCGGGAGCTCGGCCGGGGAGGGATGGGGGAGGTCTACCTCGCCGAGAGGAAGGAGGCGGGGTTCCAGCGCCGGGTGGCCCTCAAGGTGATCCGTGCGGGGCTCGATTCCCCCGCCATGCGGGCTCGCTTTCTGCGCGAGCGCTCGGCCCTCTCCCGGTTGGAGCATCCCGGCATCGCCCGTCTCTATGACGGCGGCACTCCGGACGGCGGTTCCCCCTACCTGGTCATGGAGCGCATCGAGGGGAGGCCCATCGACGTCTACTGCCGGGAGGAGCAGCTCTCCGCGACGCAATGCATTCAGCTCTTCCTCGAGGTCTGTGATGCGGTGGCCTATGCGCATCGCAATTTGGTGGTGCATCGGGATATCAAGCCGAGCAACGTTCTGGTCACCGACGATGGCCGCCCCATCCTGCTGGACTTCGGCATCGCCAAGCTTCTGCAGGGGGGCGAGGGGGAAGAGGAGTCGGAGGGGAGCGTGACCCGCACGGAGCATCGCCCCATGAGCCTCCGCTTCGCCAGTCCGGAGCAGGTCTTGGGCGACGACATCACCACCGGTTCCGACGTCTATTCCCTCGGGGTCCTGCTCTACTTCCTCCTCACCGGCTGCAGCCCTTACCGCCGCAAAGCCGACCATCTTCCGGACCTGGAACAGGCCATTGTCGACCGGCCGCCCATCAAGCCCAGCGAGGCACGACCCTCCGAAGACGATGAGGCCTCGAGGGGCTCCCTCCCCCAAAGGCTCGCCGGAGATCTCGACACCATCCTCCTCTTCTGCCTGAAGAAGCGACCGGAGGAGCGGTACGAATCCGTGACGGCGTTGGCGGAGGATCTGAGGCGAGCCCTCGCGGATCGACCGATCCTGGCGCGTCCGGAGCCCTGGTCCAGTCGCGCTCGAAGGTTCTGTCGGCGCCATGGGTGGGGGACGGCGGCGGCGCTGGTCATCGCCGCCCTGACCCTGGCCTTCCTGGTGACCCTGACCTTCCAGAACCAGCGCATTCGCCGGGAGCGGGACTTCGCCGAGGAGGAGCGCGTCAAGGCGACGACGACCCTCGAGCTCTTGGCGGAGCTTCTCCAGGAGCCGGACTCCCTCGGGGACTTTCCCCATCGGTCCACGGCTCGGGAGGTGCTCGCCCGACAGCCCGAGGTCGCTGAAGACGGGGACACCTCTCTCGCTGCCACCCGGCTGGTGGCCATCGGCCGCGCTTATGGAAGTCTGGAGGATTGGAGGAAAGCCGCCGAGGCGGCCCAGCGGGCGCTCGAAATCCGGCGCCGCCTGCACGGTGAGGAACACCTTCTCACCGCCGAGTCCTTCCACGACTCGGGCCGTTTCCTGGCGCAGGTCCAAGAAACGGACCTCGCCATCGAGCATCTGCGCCAGGCTCTCGACATCCGCCGCCGGCTGCTGCCGGAAGGCGATGTCGCCCTGGCCGCCACCGAGATGGAGCTCGGCCGCCTCCTCTTTCAGCAGGCTCGCCTGGGCGAAGCCAAGACTCTGCTGGAGTCGGCCCGCCGGACTTGGCTCCGGCACTACGGAGCCGACCACCTCAAGGTCGCGGAAGTCCGCCATCACCTGGCGACGCTCCTGCGGGCCGAGGGCTCGCTGCTCGCCGCGGAAGAAGAATTCGGGCAAGCCCTCGCCATCCGGCGCCGCGCCCTGGGGGAGGACCACGCCAGAACTCTGAGCTCGCTGAACGAGCTGGCGCTGACCCGGGGTGACCGCGGTGCCTTCGAGTCTGCGATCCGAGATCTGCGGGAGCTTCTAGAAGCTCAAGTACGGATCGCCGGACCGGAGCACCGCCGCACCCTCATCGTCCGCCAGAATCTCGCCCAAATTCTGGCGAGAGTTGGCGCTTTCGGCGAAGCGAAGGCCGAGGCTCGGAAGGCCCTGAGCACGTGGCAAGAGGAGCACCCGGAGCAGTGGGAGCCGCAGGTGGCCGCCCAGACCCTGCTCGGCAGGATCGCCCTCGGTCAGGGAAAACCGAAGGACGGAGAGGAGCAGTTTCGGAACGCTGTGGACATCGCTCAGCGCCACCTCGGCCCGGAGCATTGGCGGGCTGCGGTGGCGCTCATCGAGGTCGCCGAGGCCCTCCGGCAACAGGGGGAGGGCCGGGAGGCCGAGCGGATCCTGAGACAGGTCCGCGATCTCAAGGTCTCTCTCTATGGCGAGGAGGACGCCGGGGTTCTGATCGTCGACCGGCACCTGACCCGCCTGCTCCTCGACCGGGGCCAGTGGTCGGCGGCGGAGCGGTCCTTCCGGAGAATTCGCGAAGCCTATCGCCGCAGCGGAGTCTCCGCCTCCCGGGCCGCCCTCGATGATCTGGCCCTCGCTCACGTCCTGCTCTCCCGAGGCGAGCTCGGGGCTGCCGAGCCGCTCATCGATGGAGCGGTCGACACGCTCCGGCGGGAGCTGCACGAGCAGGATCCCCGGCTGCTCTGGGCGGAGATTCTCGAGCTCGCCCACCGAGGCCTCACCGGTCCGGCTGACTCCTCCGTACTCTCCATGGAGAAGCGACTGCGGCGATTGGAGGCTCTGCAAGGTCCCCTGGCCTTCGAAACGCAGCAAGCCCGGATTCTCCTGGATACCCTGACCGACGGCCACCGCCGGGAGGGAGACTGAGCCGCAGCACGGGCTGCTGGCCGAAAGGATGCACCATGGACCCAAATCCCCCTGAAGGCCCCGCCATCACCAGCCTGTTGCAGCGCTGGAGTCAAGGGGAGACCGGTGTCGCGGACGAGATCTTTCACGCTCTCTACGATGAGCTGCACAAGATCGCCGACGGCTTCTTTGCCCGGGAGTCGGAGGCCCTGACCCTGCAGGCCACCGCAGTTCTCCACGAAGCCTACCTGCGCCTCGCCCTGCACCCGCCCTCGGGCTATGAGAACCGCACTCACTTTCTCGGCCTGGCGGCGCGGGTGATGCGTCAGGTGCTGGTGGACCATGCCCGCAGCCGGTGCCGGGACAAGCGGGGCGGCGGCGTCAGACCCTTCTCCCTGTCGGAGGATGGAGATGCCGTGGTGGACAGCCCGGAAGCTCTGCTCACGCTGCATCGGGCGCTCGAGAAGCTGGGCCGCGAGGATCCGCAGAAGGAGGAGATCGTCACCGCGCGGTTCTTTGGCGGCCTGACCCAAGTAGAAATCGCCGACAGCCTCGGCATCTCCCGCATCACCGTGCAACGCCAATGGCGCCGGGCCCGAGCCTGGCTCTACGCGGAGCTGGTCTCAGGCACGGGAGGCTCGGTCTGATCGAAGGGAACCAGTTCTCCTGCCAGGTCCTGATCCTCAGGAGTTGATCGATCTGGAGACCGCGGAAGGGCGGCTGGCCGATGATCTATCATCAGGTTGCAAATTGTTTGCCTTTCTAAGGTAGTATTGAATTGCGAGTCGCCAAAGATCTTTCTCCATGTCCACCCCCGAAACCTCCCACCTCGCCGTGCTCATTGACGCGGACAACGCCCAAGCGGCACGAATAGCGGAAATCCTCGGTGAGGTAGCCCGTTACGGGACGGCGACGGTCAAGCGCGCCTACGGAGATTGGACGACCTCGCACCTGGCGCAGTGGAAGACGGTGCTGCACGTCCACGCGGTGCAACCGATTCAACAGTTCCGCTATACACAGGGCAAGAATGCGACGGATTCGGCGCTGATCATCGACGCCATGGATCTGCTCCACGGGGGCCGGGTCGATGGCTTTTGTCTGGTTTCCTCGGACAGCGACTTCACCCGCCTGGCGACCCGGATCCGGGAAGCCGGGCTGGCCGTGTACGGGTTCGGCGAAAAGAAGACTCCGAAACCTTTCGTGGCAGCTTGCGACAAGTTCATTTTCACGGAGATCCTCAGCCAGCCTTCGAAGAAGAGCCCACCGCCGAAGAAGGCGAGCTCGAAGCTCCGCGAGCTGCTCTTGCTGGCGGTCACATCCGCTGCGCAAGAGGATGGTTGGGCGGGCCTCAGCGGAGTTGGAAGTTGGATCAATCAGAATGACCCTTCCTTCGACTCACGGAATTTCGGCTATAAGAAGTTGGGAGAGCTGGTGCGGGATCAAGCGTATCTGGAGGTGGACGAGCGGCGGGGAGGAGGCGGAGGCTCCGCGGTTCACCTGTTCGTCCGGCCGAGGGAGGCCTGAAGCGGGAGTTGGTATCGGGAGCGGGGCCGCGGCTTCGAGCTGCCGGGCCGAGGGCTACTTCGGATCTGCAAGCGGCTTTGAGCGCTATGGGTGCTCCTCTTTGCTGCGTCAGCCGTAGAGCTGGGAGCTTGCTGAAAAGCCCCCGCCGCGCTACGAGCGGCTCTTTTCGGCCGAATCTTCGTTGTCGAACCTCGACGATTCCCGAATCGTCTGCGGTTCTCCGCCTCGATTCTGCTCGAAAAATTCTCGCTCTCGCTTGCGACGGACGCTCTTCAGCAAGCTCCAGAGACCACGGAGGTAGGTTGCCATGATCAAGGTATCGGTGGAGGATCTGAGGCAGCGGTACGAGCAGCTTCCCGATGGAGAGCTTTTTTCGCTGGCCTTTGGTGCTGTCGAAACACTGCGGCCGGAAGCGTTGGAGCTGGTGCACGAAGAGATTCGTCGCCGCGGGGGAGGAGAAATGCTCGACGACTTCCTCGAAGCCCAGGACCGGATCCCGACGGAGGCAGAGTACGAGCAGCTGGTCGAACGATTTCGAAGCGAGGACTGCCCGATCTGTGAGTCCCAGGAGAGCCCGCTCAACGCGTTCAAGGTGACGACCGTTCAGAGCTTCATCTTCTGGACGCGGTCCGAGAAGGAGGTCGTTCTTGGCTGCCCGGATTGCATCGTCAGGGCAGCGACCAAGGCTCGGATCAAGACGCTGCTCTTCGGCTGGTGGGGGTTTCCGTGGGGGATCCCCGCGACCATCGTGGGCTTCTTTCAAACGCGGAAAGCCCTTCGAGCGCACCAGTTTCCGGAGCCGACTCCAGAGCTCCTGGGGCTGGTAGGAAGGAATCGCGTTCCCATGATGGCGAGGCTGATCCTCGAAGAGAGACTGCTGAAGGAGGAGGCTCGAGAGCGGGGAGATCTTTCCGTGTCGGAGGGCGATGAGTCAGAAAGGGTCTACACCGTGTTGCAAGCTCCCGCCGGCTGCGGTGCTCAAACAGCAGGTTTGGAGGAGTTCTCGACGACAGTCAAGCTCGAGCCAGGGGAGATCGTGACCTACTTTCGTTCCTACTCGGATGTGGCGGAGCGAATTCTGCGCCAGAGCCATGGCGAACGATCCATGCCCTCGACCTTCCTGAGGGAGGTGGGAGGCGGATATCGGGTCGGCTGGTTCGACGACGCGGAGGGCCACGTGCAGGATTGGGACGACCTTGCCGAGGCGGCCGCGGACTACCTCTTGTTTTCCTTCGGCCGGGGGCGGCTGGGGGTGACTTGGGCTGTGAGAACCGGTAACTGAACGGCCCCGGCGAGCCGCTATTCGAGAATCCCAAAGCTCAGGCTTCCGGGACCGGAGCGTTAGACCAACCCTTTCCAACATCGGAGATATCTCATGAGCAACAAGATCGTCGCCTACATCCTGTTCGTCCTCGCAGTGATCATGGTCTTCCTCGGATGGAAGATCCAAGGCCTGCCGCCGGTGGTCACGGGGATCGGGTTTGCGTTGATCGGCTATCACATTCACCGCAGTTAGCTGCTTGCGAGCTCCTTAGCCCACGCCGATTCCCAGCACCCGAAACGCCAGGAAGTACGCCCACAGGGTGATGAGCACCACGCCGGCGAGGTTGAGCCAGAGGCCGGCGCGGATCATGGCGGCCATGGGGACGCGGTCGGAGCCGAAGACGATGGCGTTGGGTGGGGTGGCGACGGGGAGCATGAAGGCGCAGCTGGCGGCGACGGCGGCGGGGAGGGCGAGCATCAGCGGGTCGAGGCCCAGGCCGCCGGCGAGGGCGGCGAGGACGGGGACCAGGGCGGCGGTGCTGGCGGTGTTGCTGGTGATCTCCGTGAGGAAGATCATCAGCGCCGTCACCGCCAGGATGGGGAGGATCGCCGGCAGGCCGGCGAGGGCTCCCACCTGGCTGCCCAAGTAAGTGGCGACGCCGTTGGCCTGGAGCGCCGCTGCCAGGCTCAGGCCGCCGCCGAAGAGCACCAACAAACCCCAGGGGAGCTTGACCGCTGTCGGCCAGTCCATCACCCGCTGCCCGCGGGCGGCGTCCCGGCCGGCGGGGAGCATGAAGAGGGCGAGGGCGGCGAGGATGGCGATGCCCGGGTCCGTGAGCCCCGCCAGGGGCTGCATCCCCGCCACCTCGAGCTGCGCTAGCAGGGGCCGGAAGATCCAGGCTCCGGCGGTGAGGGCGAAGACCGCCGCGGTGCGTTTTTCGCCGCCGCTCCAGCCTCCGAGCTCCGCCAGGCCTTGCCGCGCCAGCTCCAGGCCGCCGCGGAGCGGGCGCTCCGGCAGGGCGTAGAGCACCCGGGTCAGCAGCAGCCACGCCAGCGGCAGGAAGACCAGGACCAAGGGCACTCCCACCAGCATCCAGCGGCCGAAGCCGAGGGCGATGCCCAGCTGGCTTTCGGCGTAGGAGGCGAGGAAGAGGTTGGGGGGCGTGCCCACCAGGGTGCCGAGGCCGCCGATGGAGGCGGAGTAGGCGATGCCCAGGAGCAGGCAGAGGGCGAGGGGGCTCGGTTGGGGCTTCGTCTCTTCGAGGCCTTGGTCGGTACCGGAAGGGCGCTCATCCGGCGCGCAGCGGTCCTCCAGCAGATCCACCACGCTCAGGGCGATGGGCAACATCATCACCGCGGTGGCGGTGTTGGAGACCCACATGCTGAGGCCGGCGGTCACCGCCATGAAGCCACCCACGACGTTGCGCGGTTTCTCTCCGGACATCTTCAGCACTGAGAAGGCGATGCGCCGGTGCAGCCCCCAACGCTCCATGGCCAGGGCGAGGATGAAGCCTCCGAGGAAGAGGTAGATCAGCGGATGGCCGTAGGGGGACGCCGCTTCCGCCATGGTGGCGGCGCCGGTGAGGGGCAGCAGCGCCAGGGGCAGGAGGGCGGTGGCGTAGACCGGTAGGGCTTCGGTCATCCACCACAGCGCCATCCACACCGCGATGCCGGCGGTGGCGCGGGCACCGTGGGCCAGCGCCACGCTCTCGCCGCCAGCGCCGAGATAGCTCTCCGGCAGCAGCCAATAGGTAGCGAGCGCCGCCAGCGGCCCTGCGACGAGGGCCAGGCGGCGCAACGGGACCGGCCGGCGGAGGCCGGGGAAGCGCTGGCTCGGAGCAGGTCGGCGTTGGTTCATGATCGGTGCTCCGAGGATATCCGACGCCGCGAGGGGCTGGGGCTGCTAATCCGGCGGCTCCAGCGCCAATACGTCGGCACTGAGGTCTTCTACCTGGCCCAGGAGCAGCTCCCGGCCGTTCGGGGAGAGATCCATGGCGTGGGAGGCGGAGGGGATCCAGGGGAGCTGGGTGAGGGTGCGCTGGGCGCCGGAGTCGAGATCCCGGAGCCGTAGCCAGGCTCCCTCGGCGGTGCGGTAGCAGTAGAAGAGATCGGTGTCCTTCAGGCCCCAATTGCGGTCGTCGAAGGTGTTGAGATCCTCGGCGAAGAGCTCCGCCGGCTCGCTGTCGGGGGTTTCCGGGAACTGGTCCAGCGGCCGCCGCCACAAGCCCGGCTGCTTCGGGCGAGTGAAGTAGAGGTAGAGGCCAGCGGTACTACCTTTCGGATGGGGAGCCTCGGCGGCGGTGGTACCGCCGGCGGTGGTGAGCTGCTGGCCGTGGCCGGTGGTGGCGTCGATCTTCCACAGTTGCCAGCTACCGGAGCGGTCGCTGGCCGTGTAGAGGGAGCGTCCGTCCCGGGACCAGCTGGAAAGCCGCAGATTGCCGGGCCAGGTGACCGTTGGCCGCTGGGGCACGGTGAGGGCCTGGGCGTCGGCGATGTACAGATGAGAGTCTTCCCCGGGGTGCACGGTGAAGGCGAGGCGCCGGCCGTCGGGGGACCAGCGCGGTGGCTGGGGGCTGCGGTCGGGGAAGTCCGTCAGCTGATAGAGGGCCTCGGACGCCTTGTCTCGGATCCAGACCTCGTGGCTGCCGGTGCGCGAGGAGATGAAGGCGATGCGGCTACCGTCGGGGCTGAAGCGGGCGCCGGCGTCGAAGCGGGTGGAGTAGAGATAGCGCTCGCCGTCTTCCGGGGCCAGGGAACGCTGCCGCTCCACCGACGGGTCGATCTCGAAGCGCCAGACATTCTGATCCCCATTCCAATGCTCGAAGAGAATCCGGCCGGTGGGGCGATGAACCTGGGGATGGCGGATGAGGAAGTCGCTGTGGAAGAGCTGCCGCTGCGGGCTCCCGTCCAGGGGAAGCTCCAGCAGGGCCGAGCCGAGGCTTTCGTCCAGCGCCGCGTAGACCAGCGAGTCACCGCCGGGCTGCCAGTCGAGGCCGAAGATCTCCTGGGGCTTCTCGGTGAGCCGCCGCAGCCGTCCCGAATCCAGCTCCAGGACGAAGACCTGACCCACCAGACCGGGCAGCCCGCGGGCCGCATCGACCCGCCACAGTCCCCGGGCGAACGCCAGCCGGCGGCCGTCGGGGGAGAGGGAGGGGTAGAAGTCCTCGACGCTTTCCTCGGCGAATCGGGTGAGGGGCTTTACTTCCAAGGCGGGGAGGGACAGCCGGTGAATGCGGGCGGCGCCGCTGGGGCCCCGGCGGTCCGCGAAGGCGAGGAAGGAGCCATCGGGGGACCAGGAGAGCGACCCCGGCATCAGCGCCTGGAGCTCGAAGAGGCGGCGCGGATCCTGGCCCGGCAGGGGCTGCAGGTAGATGGCGCAACCTTCCGAAGTGCAGCCCACGAAGGCCAGGCGGGAGCCGTCTTGGGACCAGTTGGGCATTCCCTGGTAGAGCATGTCGCCCCCCAGCTCCATGGGGGTTTCGGTATTTAGATTTTTCAGAAAGATGCGGTAGTGCTCGCCCAATGCCGCCAGCCGCACGAAGGCCAGCTGCCGGCCGTCGGGGGAGAGGGCGGGGCCGAGCTCTAGCCCCGGGTAGGTGGTGAGCACGGTGGTGGCCGGGGATGGGGGAAGGTTCTCCGCTGGCGCCGCAGTTCGAGGGCCGTCGTCGTGACCCGGGTCAGGGGCGCCGGAGAGCTTCCACCACAGCACGCCCAGGGCGGTCACGAAGATCAGCGCCAGCAGAAGAATCTGCAGCCGACGCTGCAGGGGAGCCGGTGGAAGGGCTCCGAGGCGTCGGCCTGGGGGTGGTGAGGAGCTCGCCGGCTCGGGGGAGGGAGCCGGCGGTGGGTCCGGGCTCAGCTCGAGGGTGCCGGCGGGCACGGTGCCCAGGGGGTCGGTCTCCGGGTGGTGGGGCGCTGGCTCCAGCCAGTGAACCGGAGGCAGGAGGCGGTAGCCGACCTTGCGGATGGTTTCGATGTAGGACGGCCTTCGGGGGTCGTCCCCCAGCAGCTTGCGCAGCTCCGAGACCGCCAGGGTCAGCGAATCCTCGGTGACCATCACGTCTCCCCAGACCGCCTGGAGGAGTGACTCCCGCGACACCGGCCGTCCCTCGGCTCGCGCCAGGGAGACCAGGACTCGCATCAATCGGGGCTCCAGGGAGACCGTCTCGCCGGCCTCGCCGAGGAGGCGGTTGAGGCTGGGGCGGGCAGTCCAGGAGCCGAAACGGAACTCCCGGGTGGCGTTGCTCTGGTCGTCGTTGGTCTGGTCGGGGGTCTGGCCGTTGGTCTGGCCGTTGGTCTGGCCGGGGGTGGGCCGGGCGCTGGGGTCGGAAGCGGGTGGCATCGGCTGGGAGTCTCGATTCGGCATGGGGTGAACGTGGGGCTGTACTTGGGAAAACCCCGACGGACGAGCGGTCATTCCTTGGATGGGCCCTCGGTACCTATCGAAAGGCCGGGGCCCAAAAAGGGAAAGTCTACGGGGAGATTCAAATTCGGTGAGCGATGACGGCGCCTTTTCGCCTCCTACCTTCATGAGCGGCCCGGTCTATGCCGGATCGGGGCCGAACAGGACCAGGAACCCAAAGGAGGTCGCGGAATGCACGTGGAAGAACTGGTAGAGCGGGTGGTGGAGGAGCTGCGTCGGCGGCAGCGGAGCGAGTCGACGGTGGCGGCCTACGCCGCCTGGGTGCGGCGGTGGGGCCGGGTGGCAGGGGAGCAGGGACCGTGGACGGTGGTCTCGGCGGAGGAGTTCTTGGACGCCTGGGTGGCCGGCCGGGACCTGGCCCTGAGCACCTGGGTGCAGGCGCGGTGCGCCCTGCGCTTCGCCTTGGGGACGGTGTTGGCCGTGGCCGGAGGGAGGGGGCTGGCGGGGGAGATCCCGGCACCGGTGCGCCGAGCGGTATCCACCGGCTCCCCGACCCGGAGCTCCGGCCGGCCACCGCAGCGCGGACGCCGGCGTCGGCGAAGGCCACCGCGGCCCCCGGTGCGCTCCCGGTCCGGCTGCCCCCGGGAGACGCCGCAGGGGGTGCTCACCGCCGGGGAGGTGGCTCGTCTGTTGGCCGAGCTGCCTCTGCCCAGCCGGCTGGTGGCGGCCCTGGTCTACGGGGGCCTGCGGCTGCACGAGGCTTTGGAGCTGCGGGTGGAGCACGTCGACCCCCGGGGCCGCTGGGTGCGGGCGGGGAGCGGTGGCCGGCGCATCCCCCTGCCGCGGTCTTGGCATCCGGTGCTGGTGCAACAGCGGCGGCGGGCCCGTTCGGGCCATGCTTGGAAGGGCAAGGGCTCCAACTTCGGAGCCGGAACCAAGCCTGGATCCCGGCAGAGGCAGGGACGGCCCGAGGAAGCCTTTCTCTTTCCCGCCCGTCGGGGCGCCCGGGGGCACCGGAACGTACGCAGCGTGCAGCGGGCCCTGCACCAGGCGGCCCGGGACAGCGGCCTCAGCGGCCGGGCCAGCAGCCGCATCCTGCGCCGTTCCGCCGCGGTACACCTGCTGGAAGCGGGTTTCGACAGCCAGTTGGTGCGGCGTTTGTTGGGTTTGCGCAGCGAGGCGGCGTTGCGCGCCCACACCCGCTGGGTCCGCCGCCGCCGCATCGCCAGTCCCCTGGCGCTCCTCGAGTTGGACTCACCACGGTCGGAAATGGGGTTTTAGCTTGCCTCTATGGCACAATCACAGGTACTGCGGGCTCCCGAGCCGAATCTCTCAACACCGTCTGGAGGATGTCGATATGAAGCGCTTTGTGCTCTTGTTGTGTTTGGGCCTATGGGTGGCGTGGCTGCCCACGGTGGACGCGTTCGCCGCCAAGGGAGATCAGAAGGCCAAGAAGAAGGCGCAGGACGAGGCCCAGGCAGAGCAGGAGGGGCCCCTTTCGGCGGGCACCTTCAGCGGTCTGGCGCTCCGCGGCATCGGGCCGGCGCTGACCTCCGGCCGCGTGTCGGATCTGGCCGTCGATCCGGAGAACCGGCATCGTTTCTACGTCGCGGTGGCTTCCGGCGGGCTCTTCTACACGGAGAACGGCGGCACCACCTTCACCCCCATCTTCGACGACCAGGCGTCCTATTCCATCGGCGTCGTCACCCTCGACCCCAACAACTCGCTGACGGTGTGGGTGGGCACCGGTGAGAACAACAGCCAGCGCAGCGTTTCCTATGGCGACGGCGTCTACAAATCCGTGGATGGCGGCAAGACCTGGGAAAATATGGGGCTGAAGGAATCCGAGCACATCGGCCGGATCGTGGTGGATCCGCGGGATTCGGACGTCGTCTACGTCGCCGCCCAGGGGCCGCTGTGGCGGGCCGGTGGTGATCGCGGGCTGTACAAGACCACCGACGGTGGCGAGACCTGGGAGCGCATCCTGCACGTCGACGAGCACACCGGCGCCAGCGATCTGTGGATGGATCCCAGGGATCCGGACGTCCTCTACGCCGCCACCTACCAGCGGCGGCGGCGGGTGTGGACGCTGATCAACGGCGGTCCCGGCTCCGGCATCCACAAGAGCACCGACGGCGGCAAGACCTGGACCGAGCTCACCCGCGGCCTGCCCCAGGAGGATATGGGGCGCATCGGCCTGGCCATGGCGCCGGCGGATCCGGACGTCCTCTACGCCATCATCGAAGCCTCCGGGGAGGGCCAGGGCTTCTACCGCTCGACGGACGCCGGCTCCAATTGGGAGAAGCGCAGCGGCTACGTCAGCAACAGCCCGCAGTATTACAACGAATTGATCCCGGATCCGGTGAACGTCGATCGGGTGTATTCCATGGACACCTTCATGATGGTCACCGACGACGGCGGCGCCAGCTTCCGGCAGGCGGGGCAGAGCTCCAAGCACGTCGACGATCACGCCCTGTGGATCGACCCGCAGAACACCGACTACCTGCTCTCCGGCTGTGACGGTGGACTGTACGAGAGCTTCGACCGGGGCAAAACCTGGAGCTTCTTCGCCAATCTGCCCATCACTCAGTTCTACAAGATCGCCGTGGACAACGATCTTCCCTTCTACAACGTCTATGGCGGCACCCAGGACAACAACACCCTGGGCGGCCCGTCCCGCACCCGCACCACCAACGGCGTCACCAACCGCGAGTGGTTCGTCACCCTCGGTGGCGACGGCTTCGAGCCCGCCGTCGATCCCGACAATCCGGACATCGTCTACTCCCAATGGCAGTACGGCAATCTGGCGCGCTTCGACCGCCGGACCGGGGAGATCATCGATATCCAGCCCCAGCCGGCGCCGGGGGACGATCCGCCGCGGTGGAATTGGGATTCGGCGCTGCTCCTCAGCCCCCATTCGCCGAAGCGCCTGTACTTCGCCTCCCAGCGGGTCTATCGCACCGACGATCGGGGCAATAGCTGGCAGCCGGTGAGCGGCGACCTCACCCGTCAGCTGGATCGCAACGAGCTGCCGGTGATGGGCAAGGTGTGGAGCGTCGACGCGGTGGCGAAGAATCGCTCCACCTCGGTCTTCGGCAATATCGTCGCCCTCGCCGAATCGCCGCGGGTGGAGGGGCTGCTCTACGCCGGTACCGACGACGGCTTGGTGCAGGTGCTGGAACCGGGCGCGGAGGAATGGCGCCGGGTGGAGAGCTTCGGCGGCGTGCCGGCGGCGGATCCGGTGGGCCCCTACGTGGCGGACCTGGTGGCCTCCCAGCACGACGACGACACGGTCTACGCCGCCCTCAACCGCCACAAGGACGGCGACTTCCGCCCCTATCTGGCCAAGAGCACGGACCGCGGCGCCACCTGGAGCTTGATCTCCGGCGATCTGCCGGAACGGGGCTCCATGTGGGCGGTGGCGGAGGATCCCCAGGATCCCTCGCTGCTCTTCGCCGGCACCGAATTCGGCGTCTTCTTCAGCCTCGACGGCGGACAGCAGTGGACCCAGCTCAAGGGCGGCATCCCCACCATCGCCGTGCGCGATCTGGAGATCCAGACCCGGGAGCAGGACCTGGTGGTGGGCACCTTCGGCCGCGGTATCTACATCCTCGACGATTACTCGGCGCTGCGGGGTCTCGAGGAAGCGTCCCTGGAGCAGGACGCTTTGATCTTCGCTCCCCGCCGCACCTGGATGTACATGCCCTCCGCGCCGCTGTCCCTGGACGGCAAGGCCTTCCTGGGGGACAACTTCTACACCGCCGACAACCCGTCCTTCGGGGCTCTTCTCACCTACTATCTGAAGGACGGCCTGAAGACGTTGGAGGAGCAGCGCCAGGAGCAGGAGAAGGAAATGGAGGAAGCGGGGGAGAGCGTTTCCTATCCCACCTGGGACGATCTGCGGGCGGAGGACCGGGAGGCGGATCCGGTGGTGCTGCTGACCATCAAGGACGAGGAGGGGAACGTCGTTCGCACCCTCACCGGCGGCGGCGGCAAGGGCTTCCAGCGGGTGGCCTGGGATCTGCGCTTCCCCAGCGCCGAGCCGGTGGACCTGAATCCCGGGGAACGGCCCTTCTGGATCGAAGATCCCATCGGGCCGATGGTGGTGCCGGGGACCTACACCGTCGAGCTGGCGAAGCGCCAGGGCGGTGAGCTGGTAGCCCTGGCGGGACCGGTCTCCTTCGAGGCGGTGCCGGTGGGAGTGGCGACGCTGCCGGCGGACGACCAGGACGCCCTCTTCTCCTTCCAGCGCAAGACCGCCCGGCTGCAGCGGGCGGTGCTGGGGGCGCGCCAGGCGGCGGAAGAGGCGCAGTCTCGCCTGGACCACCTACGGGCGGCGATCTTGGCCACGCCGGAGGCGGAGCTGGCGCTGCTGGATCGTCAGGAAGCGCTGGCGGTACGGCTGGACGACCTCCTCATCGACCTGCGCGGTGATCGCACCGTGGCGCAGCGCAATGAGGCGGTCTCGCCGTCCATCACCGAGCGGGTGGCGCGCATCGTCTCCGGTCATTGGACCTCCACTTCCGCGCCGACCCAAACCCAGATGGACTCCTACGAAGCCGCCGCGGCGGCCTTCGGGGACAACCTGGCGGGACTGCGCACGCTGATGGAGGAAGACCTGGTGGCCCTGGAGGACGACCTGGAAGCCGCCGGCGCTCCCTGGACCCCGGGGCGGCTGCCGACCTGGTCTCCAGAATAGAGAAGGCCGGATCACGAGGCTGCTCTGCGAGATCGGCGGAGCAGCCTCGTCCCGAAGTAGGCTGGTTGTTAGCGTGCCATGGTGAAGAGTTGAAGTTTGTGTTATGCTCTGGTGACATAATCGATCATCATGGGAGAGGGAGCATGAAGCACCAACTTCGACCCGGCTCGGGCAACCGGCTGAGACAACGAACTTTCATCTTGGCCAGCCTGTTGCTGGTCGGGCTCGCGGCAACGTCGGGACTCGCACAAGGAGTTCCGGGTTGTACTTACACTCAGCTGACGGATGCCTCGGACGGCGATCTCCTCGGCGTTACCAAGTTGACCATCGGTAACCAACGGGCTGTCATGGAGGCCCGCAACAGCCCCTTCGATCCAGATGGTTTTGATACTTTTCTCTACGACGCTCAGCTGGGCGAGTATCTCGATGGACCGGACTTTGTGTTCCCGGGTCCCGATGCGCTTTCCATGTCGCCGGATGACAGCCACTTGGCGTTTACTTCGATAGAGGATCTGGTCGGGGGCAATCCCGATCGCAACCGAGAGATCTTCCTCTTCGAGATCGCTACTCGCACCCTGAGCCAGCTGACGGATACCGTGGCTCCGAGCTCCAACTTTCAGCCGCGGCTCAGCGCGGATGGTCGGAAGATCGCTTTCACTTCGACGGCCGATCTCGTGACCGGGCAGAATCCGGGTGGCGAGGTAAAGGCCTTCGTGTTCGACAGGGATACAGGCCAGTATGCTCAGGTGACCGAGGTTCCCGGCCGCGTCCGCGAGATAAGGATGAGCGACGATGGCGCATACCTGGCGGTGGTTGAGTTCATCACCAGCCAGATCGGCGATCTTTGGCGGGTCGAGGTCGAGACCCTCGATGCCGAATTGATCGCGAGCTCGGTGTTTGGCGGTGGCTTGAGCCTGGCGGCCATCGACGGTTCAGGAGACCGGATCGCTTTTTCCTCCACCGAGGATCTGGTACCGGGGCGGAATCCCGACGGGACCCTCGAAGTGTTCGTCTACGATGCTGCCGCCGACACATTTCTGCAGATCTCTGATTCGGCAGCCTTTGACGCCGACTATCCGAGTCTGAGCCGAGACGGCCGGCGGATTGCATACGCGTCGGGCACTGGGAATCCCTCCACGGGACTGTCGGTCTTCGTGGGGGCGATCGATACGGGTGTTGTTGAACCGATCGTTTCGGTGGGCCGGAGCTATTTCCCGGTGCTCAGCGCTGACGGTCAGCGGGTCGTCTTCTGGGGTGAAACGGATCTTACCGGGGGCAACCCGGCGTTGGATACGGAGTTCTTCCTGGCCGAGTGCCCGGAGCTGGGCGGCATCGCCACCATCCCGACGGCCAGCGGCTACGGCCTGGCGCTGCTGGCTTTGCTGCTCGCCGGGGGAGCCACCTTCCTGCTGCGCCGGCGCCGCCACGTTTGACGGTCAGCAAGCTCCTAGGGACACAGTCTCTGAATACACTTCGAGCTCCCGCCGCGCCGAGGAAATCCTCGCCGCTCGGGAGCTCGAAGCGTTGGGGGGGGAACTCAGTCGTGTTGGTGCCGGATCAGGCTCGCCGGAAGACGTGCATCAGCAGGCCGAGGACGAAGAGCACCACGAAGATGTAGAAGAGAATCTTGGCGATACCCGCGGCACCGGCGGCGATGCCACCGAAACCGAAGATGGCGGCGATGATGGCGACGACGAGGAAAATGAGGGCCCATTGCAGCATAGTGTGTTCCTTTCGGAAGGTTGTTTAGAAAAGGTCGAAGAGTAGGTCGACAATCAGAGTCTTGGGGGAGCCGGTAGGACCTTCTTCCTCCTCCGGAGTGAGGATCGATTCGGACGCGGCGGGGGAGGCTTGAGCCACTGACCGGTCGGTAGCTCGCGCAGCGGTCGCCGGGAGGTTCCGGGGGGAGCGTCGGGCGCTGTCGAAGCAGAGCGGCGTGGCTTGAGAGTCCGGCTCTCCGCGCCGGTCCTGACGATCTTCAGCAGATCGGGCTTCAGAAGATTGGGATCCGGTGGGCATGAGGAACGTTATCGGTCGAGGTAGGAATCGCGCAGATCGCGGACGCGGTCGTGCCCCGCTTTCACCTGCGTATACTGGCGCTGGAGCGCATCGTGGAGGGCACCGCCGGTTTCTTCCAGCACCTCCTCGTAGGTATGTTTGATCTTGTCTTCCATGCGTTCCAGCTCGATGAGGATGACCTTGGCATCGCCACCGTTGATGGCTGCCCGCACCTTGAGCCATAGACGGTGAGCCGTGCCGCGGGCGCTGGCGTCGTCGTCCGGGGTTTCATCGTTGAGGCGGACGTAGTTCTGCAGCTCGGCGGAGAAGCCCGCGCGGTCCTGGGCTAGCTGGGCGAAGAGGTTGGCGAGAGCGTCTTCGTTGACCTGATCGGAAGCCGTCTTGAATCCTTCACAGCTGTCGTTGTTGACCTCGATCAGGTCCTGAAGTTTCTCAACGGTCTCCTCGCGGAGCGCGGTCATCGGTTCCATCTATTCCTCCTTCAAAGCGGCTATTGGGTCGGCGCCTCGGCTCGGTACGAAGCGGGTCATTCGCCGAGACACCGATCTATTTCGCAAGGGGTGTGCCAGCGCAGGGCGAACCTGGGGGGAGGGCGAGGAAAGAGCCCGCGGGGCACGGGCTTGGAGAGATTGAGGAGCCTTCAGGAGCCGGCGAGGGAACGCTGCTTTCCAAGCTCTAGCTGCAAAGGCTGCGGTGGGCCTTGTAAGTCCTGCACGCTACCGGCGCGGGGGCGGCAACCGGCGATCAACAAGCGCGATCAACCAGTGGGTCCCCACTGAGGAGCTCGCTGGGGAACAAGGACCGGCGGCGGTGGACCGTCGGGAGTCGGTTCCTGCGGGTGCCGCGGCAGACCGCGTCATCCTCGGATCCCGCTCCCTCCTCAGGACCGCTGGCTCGGCGGGACCGCTGGGGAGGGCCTGAGCGTTGGTGGAGTCGAATTTTGGGCTGGAG
>JAXHTF010000110.1 GCA_034211275.1 Acidobacteriota bacterium | reverse complement strand
CTCGTCCGAATTGCTCCGAATCGGAGGTGCGGCACCCGCCGGTGGCGGTGGGGTGTTGCCCTCGACCCAACTCAGACCCGATCCGGCCTCCTGGGCGAGGCCTTTTCAGAAAGGAGATCTCCATGTTCTCTCAGGATTCCTCTACCTTCGAAACCCTCCGGCAGCACCGCTGGAACATCCTTCCCCTCGGACTCTGCTTGCTGGCGAGCCTGCTGACGGCTCTGGTGGCGGTGCCCGCCGAGGCCCAATTGGGTGCGCTCTGCCCCGATGCGACCCACTCCGGGGCGGATTACTCCGGCCAGGACCTCCAGGACCGCAACTTCTCCAACCAGGATCTGGCCGGTGCCAACTTCACCGGCGCCGATCTGCAGGGCGCGACCTTCGCCGGCGCCGATCTGCAGGGCGCCGACTTCACCGCCGCAAACCTGGGACTTTCCCCCAGCAACCAGCGGCCGGCGAGCTTCTCCCGCGCCAACCTGGACGGCGCCTGCTTCAACCAATCGCTGATGGTGCGCACGGATTTCCAATTCGCCTCTCTCAACTGCTCCGTCTTCGCCAGCACCGATCTCACGACGGTGATCTTCGGTCCAGTGATCAAGGCGGCGGCCCCGGGGGGCGAGTGCCGAACCACCTTCACCGGCTCGGTGCTGGGCTGTGAGTTCGTACCCCAGTGGAAGGATCTGAACCTCAACCGGGCCACGGTGCAGGGGTGTGCCGACGATCTGCAGGGCGCGGATCTTTCCGGTGGCTGGCTCCAGGGGGTGGTCTTTTCGGGCGTCGATCTCCAGGACACCCGCTTCGACGGTGCGGACCTGAAGGGGGCCTTCTTCCTCGGTGCCAAGCTCCATCGGACGGTGTTCACCGGTGCCGATCTGCGGCGAGCCCAGCTCAGTCGGGCGGATGCCTCAGAGGCTCTCTTCGATGGCCAGGCGCGCCTCAGCGGCGCCCACCTCTCAGGGATCAAGCTGCAAGGAGCGGATCTCACCAACGCCGTGCTGCAAGCGGCGGACGGCCTGCCGGCGGCGGACCTCTCCCTGGCCTACATGCCCGACGCGGTGCTCACCGACGCCAAGCTCACCGGGGTCAATCTCTCCCACTCCAGCTTCTACGGAACCCTCGCCCGGGCGGACAACGCCACCATGGAGCAGGTGGACCTGTCCAACGCCAATCTGGGTAGCGTCGACCTGACCCAGGGCCGGCTCGCAGGAGCCAAGCTGGACGCCGCCAACCTGGCCAACGCCGTCCTGGTGGGAGCGGATCTTCAGCCCACCACCGGTGGGGTGGCGGCCTCGCTGGTCTCCGCCAATCTCCAGGGCACGGACTTCAGCGGCGCCAAGCTGGGCTCCGCCAATCTGAGCAACGCCGCCGTGGCTTTGGAGGACGGCGTGTCCCTCTTCCCGGCGCCGTCCGGCCTCGCCGCGGATCTGGACCGCCGCTGGCTCACCGCCGAGGTGGCGGACGCCTTCACCCAGGCGGGGCAGGGCCTGCTGCCGTGCTCCAACCCGCAGGTGCAGGTGGACCGTCTCGGCCGCGAGTGGCAGATCTGGCTCACCAGTGCCGTCGGCCCCACCGGTGCCCGCTACAAGAAGTTCCTCCTGGAGCTCACCAGCGGGGCGATCGCGGTGAGCGGCATCTCGTCCGTGACCGCCCCGGAAGCCCTCTTCGACCTCACCTCCGCCTACGCCGGCTCCCTCGACGACCAGCTCCTGGCCAGCGGGCTGCTGCAGGACTTCGAGGACGAGAGCTACTCCCTGCCGCCGTGCACCAACCCCTACGTCCGGGTGCTGGTGGAGGGCAGCCGCTGGGAGATCAAGGAGACATTGACCTCCGCGACGGTGGCGGGGCTGGGCTACACCGGCTACCGGCTGGTGGGCGGTGCCTCGGAGATTCGGGTCTACGGCTCGGAGATCACCGTGGTGCGCCCCGACGGCACCGGCAGCCTCACCATCGCGCCGCTCCCGGTGCGTCCCACGGGGCTCACCGCCTCGGCGCTGAGCGACAGCACCACCTGCCCCAACCAGCAGAGCTACGGCGCCAACGTCGCCAGCGGGGTGTCCTGGGAGGACATGATGACCGCGGTCCAGCCGCCGTCTCCCCCTTCCTGCATCCCTAGCCCCACCACCTGGTGTCCCAACGTCTGAGCCACCGGCCCTTCGTGACCCGAATTTCTCATTCAAGGAGCAGATGATGAACCGCATCGAAACCAAGACCTTCCACTTCGACCTGCACTACGCAGGCCTCGATCACGACTACGTGTTGGACACCGGCGAGGGGCATTTCCCGCTGCGCCGCCACACCGCCGAGACCCTCGCCGAGCATCAGCGGAGCAACCGCGCCCTGGCTCTCCTGGACGAGGGGCAGCTGAAGAAGATCAGCCATTTCGTCGAGGGAGCCAAGGTGCCTTCCGACGTCGCCCGCATCGTGCGGGTGACCTTTCCCATCGAAGGGGCGCCGCTGC
Organism: Acidobacteriota bacterium; assembly: GCA_034211275.1. Taxonomy (NCBI): domain Bacteria; kingdom Pseudomonadati; phylum Acidobacteriota; species Acidobacteriota bacterium. The sequence goes on along the minus strand of JAXHTF010000110.1, from coordinate 19,993 downwards.
CGGGGGTGGCGAGCATGCTGCCTTACGTGCCCAGCGAGGCGCGCCGGGCGCACCGGGAGACGCACCTGGACGACTTCCTCGAGCGTCGTCCGTCCATCTTCCGCCGCCTCGGTGTCACCGCCGAGATTCCGCAGGACGAGCTGGTAGACGTCTGGGCGGACGCCGACCTGGTGGCGGACTCGCCGCTGGAGGTGGCCAAGAGCCTGACCTTCTCCCATCCCCAGCTGGGCAGCCGCAACGACCAGACGGCGGCGGTGGTGATGGACGACCACATCGACACCGCGGACGATCTCTACGCCTTCGCCACCCTCATCTCCTCCCTGGGACCGGCCTCGGAGACCGGCGGCTGGGCCACCATCGCTCCGTCGGTGGATCAATACGGCGAGCCCCTGGCCTGGGGGCCGGGGTACGAGGCGGAAGGGTATAAGGAAGGCGACACGGTTTATTACTACGACCTCAACGACGCCATCACCGGTACCGACGAGGCGCCGCCCCAGGACACCTCCGCCGTGGGCACGGTGAACCAGAGCCTGCGTACCTCCCAGGACGACCCGCGGCTGGAGAACCAGCTGTGGGCGGTGAACCAGGGCTCGCCGGACGTGCGCCAATCCGCCGATGCGGTGGACCAGCTGCTGGCCAAGCGCTCCGCCGCCCGCGGCGGCACGGCCATGGCCGGGGAGTACGACTTCACCCTCAACAACCGCACCCCGGGCTTCGGTCTGTCGGTGCCCAAGGAATCCATCGTCTTCGCCCCCGACGGCACCGATCCGCGGCAGGGGCAATTCGCCATCGCCGCGAAGAATAAGTTCCTTCGCACCCTGGTGGCCTACGTCGAGTTCCTGGATTCCGACGGCAAGCCCATCGAGAACCCTCCCGGCTGGGTCGAGCAGCTGCCGTCTTTCCCGGCCTTCCTGCGGGAGGAGTTCGAGACCGCCAGCAAGAAGTACATTTCGTCGGTGACGGCGGTGAGCGTCATCCTCGGCATTCCCATGCCCACGGATCCGAAGATCCTCGACTTTCAATGGCCCGCCAACGCGGCTTCCTGTCGCCTGTACTTCGGCGGCATCGGTACCCGTAATTGGGACCAGACGGTGGATCCCATGGGAATTCTGCTCACCGGCATCTTCCAATACGGCGTGCCCACGATCTTCCTGCTGGGCGGCGCCGCCATCACCAGCAATGCCTGGTTCAAGCGCTTCGTCAGCGACATCAACAACGTCATGGCGGCGGTGGCGGTGGCGTTCCCCATCGTCGGCGGCGGCGTGGCGACGGCGGCGGCCATCGGCAATACCAAGCGGGTGCTCACCAGCTTCGCCGGGGCCATCGCCGGCATCCTGGTGGGCAAGGGGTTGCAGGCGCTGGCGGCGTACATCACCGCCAAGCTCACCGCGGCCGCGCTCACCAGCGCCATCCCCTACGTCGGCTTCGCCTTCCGCATGGCGAATATGGCGCTGAGCCTGCGCAATCTGGCGGAGACCACCATCGAGGTGGCCATCTCGCCGGCCACGTACACCGTCGAGGTCAAGCGCCAGCTGACCCTGGAGGCGACGATCTATCCCGATCCCCTCCACGGCACCGCCTCCGAGCCCGCCATCTGGCCGGAGGTGGCGCGCTATTGGACCTCCACCGTGCAATACCGCAACGGCACCAATTACACCGTCTATGGGCGTCTGCCGGAGGACCCCTCCAAGCGCGCCGACCCGGTGACGGTGACTTTTCCGGAGCTCCCCGGCGGCGGTCAATTCCAGGCCGGCTTCGGCGTCTATTCGGAGACCGACTGGCTCGCCGGCCGCTGGACCAGCGCCTGGCTCGACGCCGTGGCGCCGGAGGGCAGCGGCGGCGTGCTGGCCATCTCGGGGCAGATCCAGGAGCAGCTGGTGCCCCTCACCCCTCAAACCCAATATCTCTACGAGCAAAAGCTCACCTACGACACCCAGACCCAGCGCCACGTCTGGCACAAGGGGGATCAGCCGACGGCGGTGCGTTCCGATCTCTCCGGCGCTTCCGGAGGCCACAATCTGGCGCAGTTGGTCAATCTCAGCCTCAACGACAAGGCCTACATGCTGGGCTACACTTGGCAGGCGTCGGGGCAGAATCTGCCCTTCTGTGGCTCCACCGATCCCACCGACGGCCAGATCTACGCCTTCCAGAACATCAGCACCCTGTCGATGCCGGAGTCGGCGCTCAAATTCCCCAGCTGCGGTTTCTCCGGCGAGCCCTACCTGGTCTACGACCAATTCGGCCCGGCGCCGCTCTTCTCCCTGGCGGGAACCTTCCAGGAGGGATTGGACCAAGGGGAGGTGAGCCCGGCGCTGGAGGAGGCCTTCCGGCTCAACGGCTATCCGCTACCCGCGGACGCCACCGTGACGGTGGAGCAGGAGACGGTCCATTGGACCCTCAACACCGGCCTCTCCGAGCCCACCTACGACCTGCGCCGGGAGACCGACGGCCGCATCAGCGTCTTCGACTATCCGACGCCGGCCTACAGTCCCAACAACTTCTATGTCGACCCCCGCTCCGGCGTCTATCACCTGCGCCGAGTGGTGCTGGACGAGAAGACCCCCTTCGACATGCAGCCGGGGGAGAGCTGGGGCTATTTCACCGAGCCGCACCTGGACTCGGTGGTGGTCCACCCCGCCGGCTATGTGGTGGGAGTGAGCTACCAGAACAACAAGATGGAGATCATCCAGATCCCCGAGGCGGGGAAGCCCGACGCGGAGGCGGAGCCGGCCTCGGTGGTCTCCGGTGAGGGCGTCCGTCAGGGCTTGCTCCTGGGGCCCAAGGCGGTGACCGTCACCCCCGACGGGCGACTCTTGGTCCTGGAGACCTTGAGCCGCCGAGTCCAGGCCTTCGATCTCAACGGCAACCCGGTGGCGACCTTCGCCGGCGCCCAGGTCACCTCCCTTGACGCTCAGGTCTTCGCGCCGCAGCTGGATGAGGGCCTGGTCACCGAAGCCCTGCGGGAGCGCTTTGCCGCCGGCGGCACCGAGCTCTCCAGCCATTGGAATATCACCGACACCGGTGGGCAGTACGACATCGCTCAGGACTCCCCCGAAACCCTCAACCTCCAGGGCAACGGCGCCGACCTCTCCAGCGAGTGGCTGATCGCCGACCAGGGGGGCAGCTATCCGGTGACGGCGGAGGAGGATCACCTGCTGGTGCAGGCGGACCCGCCGTTCCAGATGCCCCTGGAGCTGCGCAAGGTGCTGGACCGGGACGCGGTGGACGAAGTGGTGGTGGCGGAATTCGCCGCCCAAGGCATCACCCTCTCCCAGCAGGCGGCGGTGAGCGGCAACGGCCTCCAGGTCCCCGCCACCTATGCCGTGGATCTGGGCCAGGGCATCATCTCCCAACAGCTGCGGGACGCCTTCGCCACCCGCGACGTGGAGATCGCCGCCAACGCCGTGCTCACCTCGCGGGTGACGGTGGACGTGCGCACGCCGGGAGCCCGGTGGGTGCTGCGGGACGAGGACAGCTCCCAGTCCTACCTCGTGAGCCGGGACCCCGACGACGCCACTCAGCTGCTGGCGGAGGAGTACAGGCCTACCTTCGAGCTCCACGGAGCGGACGGCGGCGAGCGGGTGACCTACCTGGACATGGCGGCGGAGATGCGCGGCTATATCTACGTCCTGCTCTACACCGGCGAGGGGACCGAGGTCTCCGACTACAAGCTGGACCTCTACGACCCCAATGGGCGGTGGCTGTCCCGCACCCCGGATCCGGAGATCGAGCCCAACGCCACCGGCGTCAACGGTGCCAAGCTGATGGTCAGTATGTGGCGCACGATGTACACCCTCAACTTCGAGCACTTCGAAGGCCCCGGCGGCCGCACCGAGCCCTCCATCAGCACCTGGCTGCCCACCACGCCGGAGGGTGAGGAGGACGCCGATGGCTAGTCTCGAGAGCTAAGACCTCGGGTCCACTGACACACGAGATCGATTTCCCCCGGGGGGCTTGGGCCTCTCGGGGGCTTTTTTGATTCTTACGAGCCATGAAGTCTGCTTCCAAGCTCGAGCGCATCTTCGCCACAAAGAAAAGCGGGCTCTGAAGATTGCCAGCAGGTACAATGAAGCAAATCATTATTCTGTAAGAAGGACTTTGCTGAGCGCAGGAGCATCGACATGCCCGATCCGGCCGTAGATTCGCGCTGGCTGGGGCCGTACCGCGTGGTGCGGTCCATCGGCCGCGGGGGGATGGGGGAGGTGGTGCTCGCCGAGGACCCACGGCTGGAGCGGCGGGTGGCCATCAAGCGGCTGCGGATGGATGCGGAAGAGGAGGCCGCTGGACCCCGGGGGGCTCGGCAGGCGAGGTTCCAGCGCGAGGCCAAGGCGCTGGCGAAGCTGCGTCATCCCGCCATCGTGCAGGTCTACGAGCTCTTGACCGTCGACGGGGTCGACCACTTGGTGATGGAGTACGTCGACGGTCCGGATCTGCGCCAGGTGTTGGAAGCCGACGGGCCGTTGCCGGCGGGGGAGGTGGTGAGGCTCGGGCTGCGGCTGGCGGAGGGGCTGGGGCACGCCCACCGCCACGGCATCGTGCACCGCGACCTGAAGACCGAGAATGTGCTTCTCGACCCCGATGGCGAGCCGCGCATCGCCGACTTCGGCCTGGCCCAATCCCATCCCCCACTCGGTCTGGGGGAGGATCGACTCACCGCCGAGGGGCGGATCATCGGCACCGTGCGGGCCATGGCCCCGGAGCAGATCGCCGGCGAGGCGGTGGACCAGCGCACCGACCTCTTCGCCCTGGGAGTGCTGCTCGCCGAGACTCTGACGGGGGAGTCGCCGTTCTCGGCACCGAGCCCTCGGCAGACTCTCAAGAAAGTCCTCGCCGAGCCTCCGCGGTTGGCGGTGGCCACTGAAGCGCCACCGGAGCTGACCGAATTGATCCACCAGCTACTGGAAAAGGAGCCGGCGCTCCGGCCTCGCAGCGCCAGTGAGGTGGCTCAGCGGCTGTCCCACATTGCCGCCCGCGACGACGCGACGGAGGTGATCGTCTCCGGCCGCGAGAACCTCTCGGGAGGCCGGCGAGGGGAGGCTGCGAGTTGGCCCTGGGGCTTGGCGGCGGTGGTCGTCCTCGCGGTCCTGCTGGTCTGGACGTTGCTACATCGGCAGGGGGCTCCGAGAGAGCTACCACCCCTGCACGTCGTCGTCCTCGACCCGGTGGTAGAGGGCCTCGACGGCGCCGAAGCGGATATCGCAGCCCTCGCCGTGCGCACCGGGGCTCTGCGGGCTCTGGGTCAGCTGCAGCGGGTGGTCATCCTGAGCTTCTCGGAGGTCGACCGCCCTGCTTTGGACGGCCGCCCGGAGCAGATCGCCCGGGCCCTCGCCGCCGACGCGGTGTTGAGCTCGAAGATTCTCTGCAACGCGGCTGAGTGCTGGCTCGAGCTCTTGCGTCTCGACGGCGAGTCGGAAGCGGTGCTGTGGAGCCAATCCTTGGAAGCGCCGCGGGGGGAGCCCCAGACACTCTCTTGGGCGACGGAGCGCGCCGTCCTCGCCAGCCTCCCGCAACGCCACGAGGCGGACTCCAAGGTGATGCCGCCGGAGCTGGTGGCGGAGATTCTGCCGTTGCGGTTCGCCGAGACTCAGGGGACGGCGAGCCTGGATCCGGAGCAGGCCTACCAATCCCTCTCGGAGCTTCGCCGGCGCTTCGGGTCTCATCCCGAGCTCGAGCTCTGGCAGGCTCGCATGGCCGAGCAGCGCTTCGCCATCAGCCGCGACCCGACATGGCTCGAGCGCGGAGCCGAGGTGCTCGCGGCCGCCATCGAGCGGCATCCTGACGACATCCGGCTGCGCTTGGCCCAGGCCAGTCTGGAGATGACGGCGGGGCGCATCGACGCGGCGGAAGACCTCCTCGAGGAGACTAGCCGGCAGGTCGAGGGGAACATCCTGCTGGAGGAAATGCGCGCCCGGCTGGCCATGGCGAAGGGGGACGCTCCCCGGGCCATCGAGCTGATGCAGGAAGTGGTGCAGCGGCGGCCCTCGTGGGGACACCTCTACAACCTGGCCCGCATGGCGACCTCCTCCGGAGATCTGGACCTGGCCCGCGAGACCCTCGATGCCCTGGATCATCGGGCCCCGGGCAATGTGTTGGGGCGGCGGCTGCGGGCCAATGTGGAAATGAAGTTCGGTGATCTGGACCGGTCGGCGGCGCTCTTCGAAACGCTCACCGCCGAGGCACCGAACGTCACCGCGTGGACCAATCTAGGGGTCGTTCATCTCCTACGGCGGGATGGCCCCGCGGCCCTTGCAGCCCTCCAGCGCGCCCGCGAACTGGACCCGGCCAATGTTCTGGTGCAATTGAACCTCGCCGACGCCCACGCCCTGGTGGGCGATGAGCGTGCGGCGGAGGCCTTGTACCAGCAGGTAGCAGAAAGCCTGAGAGCGGCCACCGGAACCGACCCGCAGACCTTGTTGGTACGGGCGCAGGCTCAGGCCCGTCTCGGCCAGGTGCAGGCGGCGGTGGTCGATCTGGAAACGGCCATCCGCCAGGCTCCGGAGAGCCCGGCGGTGCGCTTTGAAGCAGCTCTGGTCTACGCCCTGGTGGGCGACCTGATCTCCGCCGAGCGTAACCGGCGCAAAGCTCTGGAGCTGGGAATGGAAGAGCGTTGGTTCAGCCTTGCGGCCTTCGATGTGCTGCGCTGAGGATCACGGCTCATCACCGTCGCCATGGGGTGGCTCCCCGTTGCCCGGGCCCGGCGGATCCGGCGGCGGCACATAGGGATCCTCGATCACCGTCGGATCCACCCGGCGGTGGGGCGCGTTGATGCCGGGAGCCACCTGGGTCATCAGGTTGAACGGGAGGAAGTGGCTGGTCGGGGCCGGGTGCGCGGCGTCGGCTTGCCAGGTCACGATGCAGGTCTCGGGATCCGGCCGAAGGGTCGGGCGCAGGGCGGAATGATTCTCCTCGTCCAGGTAGAGCCGAACGGGAACCTGATCCGCTCCGGCACCGGTCAGGAATTGATGCGTGGAGGTCGAGTCGATAAAGAGGGCGAACTGTAGCTTTTGCTTTTGAGCGACGCGGATCACCGGCTCGAACTGAGCCTTGCCTTCGAGGTCCGAGACCGCCTCGGCCTGGAATACCTCGTAGCGGAAGTGATTGGAGACCTCGCCGAGCTGCAGCACCGGCGGGTCAGCAGGCGGCAGCGGCAGCGGCTCCGAAGGATTCTGCCGGATCTCTTCCGGCGGCGTGTTGATGATGACCACGAAAAGGCGCCGGGATTGCGCTCCCTCGCGGCAATTGATGCGCAGCACCTGGGTGGTCGGGGCGGCGTAGGGCGGGCTTTGACCATCTCCCCACACCAGGTGGCAGGTCTTGCCGTCGGGACTTGCGCTGGCGGACCAACCGGGATCTTCCACCGCCTCGGCGCCAACTCGGTAGAGAGGGATCACCGAGGTACCGGTGGCGGTGACGAAGGACAGGTCGGTTTCTTGGGTGTCTAGGCTGAACTGGACCTCGAAGGGGCCGGGCTCGAGAATTCTGAGGCCCACTTCCATCTGCAGAGACGGCGGGTTCTCAGGGGTTGGCAGAGTCCCATAGTCGAATAGATCCGGGTAGATGGGGAGTCCTTTGACGAAGTAGATTCCGCCTAAGCTCAGGGTGAATAAGGTCATGATTCCTCCTTGGTTGGAAAATATGGTGAATTGGGAACTCAAAGTTTTGTTGAGCAACCAGCGTGCCATCGAGGAAGAGCAATATTGGTGAGGCTGGAGAGTCTCTAGCAAGACTGGTTTGGGGCGGCTTTGAGGTCGATGCGAGGCCGGAAGGGGCTTGGCGCAGCGGGACGAGTCCTGTATGCTTTTTTAGCATAATTCTTCTTCGCTACTCACCGCGCCGACCTCGGCGGATCGGAGGACCTGATGACCGTGTACCCATCCCCTCGCTTCAACCTCCGGATGGGCAGAGCTGTGTTGATGAGCTTGGCAGGGCTGGGGAGCTTGTTGCTTCTCCTCACCCCAACCGGCTGTGCCGGCGTTGGGGAGCCGAGAGCAGAGAGGGAGATGCGCGAAGGGCTGGGGCCGCCGTCGAAGCAGGCCCGGCGGGAGGCGGCGCTACGGGGATTGGTCTTCGAGCACGGTCGAGTGCGAGTGGACCCCGGGGTGGCGGTCGGAGAGACGGAGGGACGGCTGGCGGAGGCGGCGCGGGCGGTGCGAGAAGCGCCGGCGCGCCCCGAGCCCTTGGCGGAGCTGGGCTGGGAGCTGGTGCGCATCGGCTGGTTGGAGCATGCAGAGGCGGCGTTGCGTACGGCGCTGGACATCGACCCCGGCCGGTGGGAGATCCGCGCTGAGCTGGCGAAGAATCTGCAGCGCCAGGGCCGTTACCCGTTGGCAGCGGAGGAGTGGCGCAGGATTCTGGCGGCGCGGCCGGAGGACGGGCGTGCCCACTCGCGGCTGGCGATGGTGCTCTACCTGGCGGAGGATCCGGAGGGCGCCCACCGGCACCTCGCGGAGGCCCAGCGGCTGGGAATCTCCTTGGATGGCTCCATGGTGCCGGCACATTTTTCGAGCCTCCTCGCAGACGGGGGTGCGGCGGTCTGGAAGCCCACGCTGGGATCCGGCCTGGCCCCCTTCGCCGAAGGGGCAGCGGTGAGCATCGGACCTCAACGGCGGGTGGATGCCGGCGGCGGGAAGGCCCATTCCAACGAATCGTCCATCGCCGGGCTGGGGAACGAGCTGGTGGCCGCCTGGAACGACGAGCGGGATCCCGGTGACAACGGCGAGTGGTCCTTGGGAGTGGGGGTCAGCCTCGACGGCGGAGCGACCTGGAAGGACTTCCTCATGCCTCAGCCGGGAGCGGAGCCGGGAACCTTCCAGGGCGACCCCATGACCGCCTACGACCCGCGCACCGGAAATCTGTGGGCCGGAGGGATCTCCTTTTTCGGCGAGACCGCCATCTACGTGGCGCGCAAGGCGCCGGGAGCCAGCAGTTTTGGAACTCCGGTGATCCTGCAATCCGGGGGTTTCCTGGACAAGGGTTGGATGGTGGCGGGCCGCGGGCCGGTGAGCGCCAACACGACTCGCCTCTACGTGGCCTACAACCTCGGGCTGCAGACCTCGTCGGACCTCGGCGCCACCTGGTCCACCATCACCCCGCTGGATGCCGCCGGCGTCGGCTTCCATCCGCGCCTCGGTCCCGGCGGTGAGCTCTACATCACCTATTGGGACTTCGACGTCGGCGTCAAGCTCTACCGCAGCTTCGACGGCGGCGCCACCCTCTTGGGGCCCACCCAGATCGCCACCCGCATGGACACCTGGGGCACCCAGGACGGCTCCCGCTTCCCGGGGCTCTTCCGGGTGGCCAACCTCAACTGGCTGGCGGTGGATCCCAACGACGGCAGCCTGTACTGCGTCTTCCACGACACCACCCAGGTAGTGAGCGACCAGAGCGACGTTGACATCTACCTCATCCGCTCGACGGACCAGGGAGCGACCTGGTCGACGCCGCAGATCGTCAACGGCGACGCCAACCCCCCGGGGGACCAATTCCACCCGTGGATCGAGGTGGACGCCGCCGGCCGGGTGCACCTGCTCTATTTCGACACCCGCCACACCGCCCAGATGGACGACGTGGAGCACGGCATGATCGACGTCTACTACGCCGTCAGCCTGGATCAGGGCGCCACCTTCAGCGAGTACCGCCTTACCGCGGCACCCTTCGACAGCGCCGACGCGGTGTGGGCGGTGGGGGGCCAGTTCGTCGGGGACTATCTAGGAGCGGTATCGGTGGTCGATTCCCAGGGCGAAGCGCTCCAGGTCCTCTACCCGACGGCGGAGAACGGCGACCTCGACCTCTGGAACCGCCGCATCGCCTTCGCGGCGGATCCCATCTTCACCGACGGCTTCGAAAGCGGCGACACCAACGCTTGGTCCGCGCGGGTGCCTTGAGCCAAGCTCTTCGAGCTAAGATCGTTTGCCATGGCATTCGATCCAATCTCTTGGGGACTCGGTTTCCTGCTCTCGAAGGGAGTCAACTCCTTGGCCCGGCGCTTCTCGCCGGACCTGCGGAAGCGGCTGCTCCAGGAAGTCGAGGCGTGGACTTTGGCCCTGCCGCCGGGGCTGGAGATTCTGCCCCGGGATCTGTTCCCTGAGCGAGGCGGTAAGGGCTTTCTCGAACGTGCCGCTGAGCAGCCGGAGCTGGCGGCAGTAGGGCAGACGCTCGAGAAGGGGCTGGTGCCGTCTCGGCAAGCCTGGAGGGCTGCTCTCCTCGCGTGGTGGAAATTCCGCTGCGAGGAGAAGGATTCTCACCGAGCCTTCTTCTCTCCGGATCGCGAGAAAGAAGTTCGGGAGCAGCTGGAGGATCTCGCCGAGCGGATCCACCGAGTTTGTGCGGAAGACGAGAAGCTTCATCGTTACTCGACCCAGACTCTGTTGGAGGAGCTTCACCAGAAGAAGACCTCCGGCGCTGAGACGACTCCGGAGGTCGGGGCACCGGCGAGTGTGCACCCAGTCCGCGGAGCCCGGCTTCCGGGCTTCTATCTCGAGCGTGCCGACTACTTGCGCCGCCTGCGCCGGGCGGTTCTGGAGGGTGGAGACTCGCCGGTGGCGGTCACGGCGCCGCAGATTGGCGTTCACGGCATGGGCGGGGTCGGCAAGACTGTGTTGGCGGCAGCCCTGACCCGGGACCCCGAGATCCAAGATCGTTTCGGTGATCGCATCCACTGGCTGGCCTTGGGGCAAGAGCCGGACCCTTCTGTGCTCGCCGACCAGCTTCTGCGCATGACCGGAATGGCGGCGCCGTCCTTCCGCGACCTAGGGGAGGCCCGACGACTGTTAAGGCAGCAGTTTGCCACCGAACCCTCGCTGCTCATCCTGGACGATGTCTGGAGTCTGGAGCATGTGGAGATCTTCCTTTTCGACGGCGCACCGGTGCACACCGTCGTCACCACCCGTATTCGAGAGATCGTCCACGGATTGGGAGCGGTGGCGGTGGAGGTGGACACCATGGGTGAGGAGCAGGCGCTGGATCTGCTGACCCGGAGTTCGCGGACTGGTTCCCTGCCTCCGGAGGCGGTGGAGCTGGCGAAAGCCTGCGGCTATCTTCCACTGGCGCTGGCCATGGCCGGGGCACTGCTGCGGGACAAGCCACAGGAGCATTGGAAGCTGCTGACTCGGACTCTGCAAGAGAAACGTCTTCAGGGCGTGGGCATTCAACTCGCGGGCTATCCCTACGACAACCTGGTGCGGGTCTTCGAGGTGGGCCTGGAAGCTCTGGAGCCGGAAGCCATGGAGCGCTACCAATACGTGGCGATCTTTCCCGAGGATGTGCTGATTCCCGAGTGGGTGCTGGATCTTCTCTGGGGTTCTCCCGAGTCTTCGCGGTGGGAGACGGCGCGCTGGGTCAATCTGCTGGTGGACCGCTCGCTGGCTCAGAGGGCGGACGAAGAACATATCGCCCTCCATGATCTGCAGCGGGAGGCGTTGCGTGCGTCCTTGGGGGCAGGTCGGCTGCGGCAGTTGCATGCTCGGTTGATCCGTGCCTTTGAGCAGAGATGGCCTACCGGTACGGTCCCGGCGGAGGAGACCTACTATTACCAATGGCTCCCTTGGCATTGTCAGCAGGCGGGACAGTCGGAGGACGCCCGGGCACTGCTCGGGAGCTTCGATTGGTTGGACACGAAGCTGCGGGTCAGTGGCATGCAGGAGCTGCTAGCCGATTTTGATCGCTTCGACCAATATGAAGATCTGGCCGCCATCGCCGAGGCACTGCGGCTCTCGGCTCATGTTCTGGCTCGGGACCCGAAGCAGCTAGCCGGTCAGCTGCTCGCTCGGCTGCGGAAAGTGGAACGGCCTTTCGTTCGCTCGCTGCTGGACGAGGTACGGCCTCCTTCACCCTGGTTCAACCCCCTCGAGGTTTATCTGCGGCCACCGGGCGGGGCGCAGGTGCGAGTGTTCTCCGGCCATACGGATTGGATCGCAGAGATTCGTATTTCCGGCGACGGTCGCCGGGCCGTCACCCGCTGTTCCTGGAACCAGCAGACCAAGGCGTGGGACCTTGAGGCTGGTGAAGAGCTGAGGTCCGTGCCACGAGAGCTGGAGGCTCTCTTCGAGGACCGAAAGGCCGAGGGGGCGCTGCCCGAGACCCTGCCGGGGGGAAAGCGCGGCTTGCGCATCGAGGACGGCCGGCTCGAGGTCCGAGAGCTGAACAGCGGCCGGGTACTGCACTCTATCGAGCATCCCACTTTCGAGCGAGCGGTGCAGGCGGTGGTCTCCCCGGACGGCGGGCTACTGGTCACGGCTTCGAGCTCCGGCATGCTGCAGGTTTGGGATCTAGAACAGGGCGCCTTGGTTTCCACTTACCTCGACAACCACCTGGGCGACGGGATTCTGGCCATGGACCCTCGGGGCAGATTCTTTCTCTCTGCTGCCGGCGTTCAGCTCAAGCAGTGGGTCCTAGAGCCGGAAGCCATGCTGCGTAGCGAGCCGGAACGCTCCTGGCTCATCCGCTTCGTCTCCCTCTCCGCGGATGGCCTGCGGGCGGTGGCCGCAACTCAAGGTCAGGGGCTCCTGCGCTGGACATGGAAGGATGATCGGTATCAACCCCTGAAGCCCCTTGCCACCCTACCCACATACTTGGCTAGTCTGACTCCCGATGGCGAGAAGATCGTGCTGGTGGTGACGCCCAGCCTTTGGAGGGCAGATCTCCAGAGCCGTCACTTCCGGAGTGGCCGCGAAGCCAAGGTAATCGAGGAGTATCGCAAGGACAAGCAAATGCCGGGCACCATTGTCGGTGGCTCGGTAACCGGGGACGGTCGGCGAGTTCTCGTCGCCCACGACGCCAGCGAGTTTGGTTCCTTCGGCGTTTGGGATCTGCTCTCCGGGGAGTGTCTGACAACCAAATACACCGAGTGGGGAACTCAAGGGATTGCCATCACACCGGATGGCCGCTTTGTTCTGATCGCCGGGACCTCCCCAACGCTGTGGGATTTGCAGGAGGACACGAAGATCAAGCTTCAGGAGCGCGACAGGAAGACCGATCGCGAGCGTTGGGAGGAGATTCGAGAGTGGGAAGACCCTATGGGGCTGTGCGCTGCCATTGCCACTGACGGTGGACGGGGAGTGAGCGGGTCCGGTCGCTCGCTCAAGCTGTGGCGTTTTCCGAACCAAAAGCCTGAAACGATCCGTGCGCATCAAGACTATGTTCTGGCCGTAGCCTTCCTGCCCGACGGAGACCGGTTTCTCTCGGCCTCTCGAGACCTCACCCTCAAGCTGTGGAGCTTCGAGCGCCAGGAGAATCTCGCCACCTTCACCTTTGACTTCGACCCCACGAGCCTTGCAGTAGCCGCGGACGGCACCGTCATGGTGGGAGACCAGGTTGGTCAGGTCCATTTCCTGCGGCTAGAGGGCTGATTCAAGGTTGGGAAGGGCCACTACTCGACGGGGCGAACACGGTCCAGTCTGTTGAGGCTGCCGGTCGATGGTGGGCTGGCGCCCACCCCACAAAGAACCGATGGAGCGCCTCCCGTAGGGTGAGCGCCAGCCCACCTTTTGCCTCATGGCTCCCGACTCAAGAACCCTGACTTAAGAATCAAGCACCCGGATCGTGTGCCTCAGCAGCTCCACCCGCGAGCCGTCGGCCTCGATGCCGGAGATTTCCACGGTGTAGTCGCCGGGGGTGAGGAAGCCGGCGGGGAAGCGGAGGAGGAGGACTTCGAGGTCGGTGAGGTGGAGGTCGTTGGTGGTGAAGAGGGGTTGGTCCTGGGCGTCGAGGACCCGGGCGCCGTAAGCCACGAAGCGGGCGTTGGCGCCGGGATCCACCGCCAGGGTCACCGCCTCCGCGGCCTGCTGGTGAGTCAGGGTGGCGGAGGGTTCGGCGGCGCCGCGGAAGTCGGTGAGGAGCACCACGTCCTGGGCGGCGGGGGAGCCCGTCGAGCCAGCCGGGCCGGGGGAGTCCGGGCGTGTCAGCAGCAGCGCCGACGGCAGGATCACCACCGCTAGCAGCAGGGCCGCCAGGGCTCCGCGGGTGGCGCTGCTGCGGCGTTGGAGCCAGGCCAGGATGCCCTGCTGCCGAGCGGCCTGCTGGGCGGCGGCCTGGGCCTGGATCTGAGATAGATCCTGGGCCGCGGCTACCTGCAATCCCCGGCGCAGACCGTGGGCCGCCGCGAGCTCCTCCTGGCACTGGGCGCAGGCGAAGTAATGCTCTTCGAAGCGCACCTCCTCCTCGGGAGACAGGTCTCCCCGGTAGTAGCGATCGACGAGGCCCAGCTCGGTAATGGTCTGATGGTCGATGGTCTTACCCTCCTACTCCTGGAGGTGATGCGAAGCTGCCGAATGTCGCAGCCTTTTCGAAGATCCATCGCGTCGCCGCCGGTGCGGCGAGGAACCACCAGAGGATGTGCAGGACCTGGCGGGCGCCGTCTCCCAGGTGCTCGAGGAGGGCTTCTTTGTAGCGTTGGCGGGCGCGGTGGAGGACGCGGTTGAATTGCAGGGAGTCGAGGTCGTAGTCGGCGGCGATGGTCTCTTTGTCCTCTTCCGCCAGGTAGAAGCGGTAGAGCAGCTGGCGATCCCGGTCGTTGCGCAGGCCGGCCATGACCCGGCGGACCAGCAGCGCCTTCTCGTCGTCCAGGACCTCCCCCAGCTGCCCCGCCCCCTGGCCCAGGGAGGCCATCTCCGTGTCCTTGCCCGTGTCGGTTTTACGGCGCCCGGCCTTGCGGTAGATCTCGATGGCCAGGTTGCGGGCCAGGGAAGCGAGAAAGCCGGGGAGCTTTTCCGGCTGCCGCAGCTCGCCCGCCCGCAGCTTCTCCAGCGCCAGGCGGAAGGTCTCCTGGAAGAGGTCGTCGGCGTCTGCCCGCCGCCGGGTGTGGCGGGCCAAGAGCAGCTGGACCGGCCGGGAGAACCGCTCCACCAACAACGCTTCCGCTGCCGGATCCCCGGTTTGAATGCGCTGAACTAGCTTCGTCGGGGTGATCTCGGTGGCGCTGGATGGCATGGCTTAGAAAGCGGGTTGAGCGCGATCCTAGCAGACCATGGTAGAAGTCGAGCCGCGCTGCGCCCTGTCTCTTCACCGGTGCCTCCCGGTGCCTGGGAATCAGCTCGAGGAGAGGTTGCCGCCGGTGCCCTCGGCGCCGAAGACCCCCACCTGCTCCGGATCCCCGGCCACCAGCAGACCGTAGATCGACTTGAAGCCGCTACGGCTGGGATCCTGGTACAGCGAGATGACGGTGAACAGAGGGGCCTGTTGAGAGGGATTGGAGGGCGGGGTGACGGACGCCGCGGACCACAGGCTGCAATCGACGAGAACATAGGCGAAGGCGTTGCCCTCTCCCTCTTTGTCGTAGTAGGTCACGGTGGCGGAGCCTTCCTGGGAGGGCGACGGCTCGATGACGATGCGGTTGCCATAGGAGAGAGGTTCCGGGCTCAGGCCCCGGGTACCTTGGCTGACGGTGTACTCACCGAAGAAATCCTCGAGGGTGATGCTCATGCTTGACTCCTCTCAATTGCCTGGACTGCTCAATTGCCTGGACTGCTCAATTGCCTGGACTGTGGGAGCTGCCAGGGGGGGTAATGAATCTATCCGGGTAGTGGTTCGGCCGCCGAGACTATCTCATGGCTCGGCCAACTTCGGCCTGCCTGCCCGCTTCGCGCCACTCGCCGGAGAGCACAAAGGCGGCCCAGAACGCCGGGTCGCGATAGCGGCGCTGGTTCCGCAGCTGCTGTTGAGCTTGGCGCAGCGCTGCCGCCGGAGGCAGATTCTGCTGCCAGAGGCCGCGGTAGAAGTGCTCCATGAGCTCGGCGGTAGCGCGGTCCTCCACCGGCCACAGGCTGGCCAGGACCCGCGGCGCGCCGGCGAAAAAGAAGCCCCGCACCAGCCCCACCATGCCCTCTCCCCGCTGCTGGCGGCCGAGGGCGGTACGGCAGCCGGAAAGCACCACGAGATCCGCCGACAGCCGCAGGTCGTAGAGGTCCCGCAGCCCGACGAAGCCCTCCACGGGGTGGCCGTCGGCGCCGAAGCGGGAAAGCAGGAGGCCGGAGAGGGCGGGGTTCTCGGCGTCCACCAGGCCGTGGGTGGCGAAGTGCACCGTGCGATAGGCGGCGAGGTCACCGCTGAGCACCAGCTCGCGGCTGGCCTCGAAGCCCTGGGCCAGCAGTACCGGCTCCGGGGCAGCCAGCTGCGCCAGCCGTTGGGCTTCTAGGCGGGTGGCGGGGAGGCGCTGGAGGGGGAGTCTGACGTCCGGGGTCTCGGGGTCGACGGCGCCGCGGAGCACGAGCCCTCGGGGGAGAGCAGCGCCGGCGGACGGTGAGGCGGCGAGGCGCGGGTCCGCGGCGCTGAATACCGGATCCGCCAGCACCGCCAGGCGGCCCCGGGACTGCGTGCCGGTGCTGGCGGATCCGCTGGAGGCTGGGGCCGTCCCGTCACCGGACACCGAGCGCAAGACCGCCAGCGACGAGGCGGACGGGATGGAGACGACCTCGAAATAGTCCAGGAGCAGCTCCGAGCCGTCCCCTCCGGGCCAGGGGAGGGCGGCGAAGGGCAGGTAGTGGAGGGCACCGTCGGGGATCACCACCAGCCGCCGGTGGCCGTCCTCGGCGGCCCCCTGGAGCTGCTCGGCGACGGGGTCGAGGAAGGCTCCCGCCAGCTCCCCGGCCAGCCGTAGGTCTTCCCCTCGGCCTCGGGGATCAAAGTCGGCGAAGGCGCGGTGAAGGTCCGCCGCCGGTGCTTCGAGAGCTCGCCGCGGGGGTAGGGGGATCGTCTGGATGGAGTCCTCGGTGATCCACCACAGGTAGCTGCGATCCCGACCCAGGAAGAAGCTGAGGAGGATGGTCTCGCCGTCCAGGAGGTCTTGGATCTCACCGCTGGCAAGAGGACGGGGCCGGGTGAGGGCACCATAGGCGGGTTGCTCACGCTGGATGCGCCATTCCACCACGTCCAGCTGCTGGAGGATCTCCGCCTCCTCGGCGGCGAGGGCGGTCCGCCGAGACGAGCCCGGGGCTTCCTGCAGCCGCTGCTCGGTCTTCGCCAGGAGGCGGCTCAACAAGGCCTGACGGCGTTGGGCCAGCGGTGAATCGGCGGTGGCGGGGCGACTGCGACTGGCTCCCAGGAGCTCCAAGAGTGTGCGGGCCCGGGCCCGCTCGGCGAGCTCCAAGGCACGTCGCATTCCGGCGCCGTCGTTGTTGTGCCGGGCCGGGCCAGCGCTGTCAAGGGAGAGCTCGATGGCCAGCTCGTAGGCTTCGTGGAAGCTGCCGGAAAACGAGGTGCGCAGATGCGGATTGACGATGCTGGCCCGCAAGCTCTCCGCCAGCTCCAGCGCGTCCCCGACGCGCTCCCGGGCGCCATCCGCATCGCCGGCGTCCCGGCGGGCGAGGGCTAGCTGGTAGAGGGTGCGCGCCTGGTCGGCGGTGCTCGCCGTCCTGCGCAGGAGCTCCAGGGCCTGTTCCAGGGCCTCTTGCGCCGCCGAAGGCCGCCCCAGCGCCAGCAGGGCCGCGCCCCGTCGCTGCAGGGCTCGCCCCCGGCCGCCCACATCCTCGCTGGCGGTGAATTGCTCCAGCGCCCGATCGAGCACCGAGAGGGCTCGCTCCGGCTGCCGGTGAGCCAGGTGGGCGTCGGCCATGAGGACCAGGATCTCCGCCCGCTGGCGGGCCGTCTCCCGAGGGTCGGGGCTCCGATGCCACAGCTCCAGAGCCTGACCGTAGCGCCCCAGGGCTTCCTCCTGCCGCCCTTCCCCAGCCGCCAGCCAGCCCAAATTGGTCAGAGTGTGGGCTTCACCCTGGGTGTCGGCCACCTCGCGGCGGAGCTCCAGGGCTTGCTCGAGGGCAGTGTGGGCCCGCGACCGCTCGCCGAGGATCTCGTAGATCAACCCCAGCAGGTTCAAGCTGCGAGCC
Organism: Acidobacteriota bacterium; assembly: GCA_034211275.1. NCBI lineage: Bacteria > Pseudomonadati > Acidobacteriota > Acidobacteriota bacterium. Next base: position 2,177 of record JAXHTF010000110.1, on the reverse strand, counting down.
TGCCAGCGGCGCTCTTCCAGTTCTCCGAACAAGCCCAGGGCGCGGTCCAAGTGGAGCAGGGCGGCCTCCGGCTCGCCGCTCTGGCGCTCCAGGTCCGCCAGGTTGTGGAGGGTTTGGGCCTCCCGCCGGGAATGCTGTAGCTGCCGGGCGATGGCCAGCGCCCGTTGCAGGTGACGACGGGCCTCGTCGGGTTCTCCCAACAGCTTGTAGGCGTGACCGACGCTGGCCCGGGCAGCGCTTTCCAGCTCCGGGGCGGAGACCGCTTCCAGAGCTCCCAAGGCTTCCTCATAGCAGGCGGCGCCGGAGCGCAGCCGGCCCTGCACCAGATCCATCAGACAGAGATTGGCCCAGGTGGCGGCCTCGCCGTAGCGGTCGTCGGCCCGGCGGCGGGAGGCGAGGGCAGTGCGGAAGCGGTTCCGGGCGCCGTCCGGATCGCCGGTGAGCCACGCCGCCAACCCCAGCTCGTTGAGGGTGTCCGCTTCGAAGGCGGGGAGACGGAGCTCGCGCCACAGGAGGAGCGCCGCCTGTGCCAGCTCGATGGTGATTTGGGGCTCGCCGGTGAGCCGGGCCAGCACCGCCCCGCAATGCAGGGCGCGGGCCTCCTGGCGCCGCTCTCCCAGGCTGCGCCACAGCAGGCGGGCCCGGCCGTGCTCCGCCAGCGCCTGGCGCCAGGCCGCGGGCTCCCCCTGGAAGTAGAGCTCGGCGGCGCGGGAAGTGTGGCGCAACGCTTGGAGGCGCTGGGCGGCAGCGCCGGAGTCGAGACTCAGACGCCGCAGTGACAGACGCACCCGGCCCGGAGGGGCACCCGTCTCTCGGCCTTCGATCCGTAGGAGGTAGCGCCGCTGGCCCTCGGGCTCCACCAGCAGGTGCTCGATTCCGTGGCGGTCCAGAGGACTGTCGGTGGAGGTGATGAGCCGGCCCTCGTCGTCCTCGAGACGCAGCCGAGCGTCGACCCCCAGCTGCTCCACGGTCACATGCCAGGCGGCTGCACCGTCTTCCGCGGAGAGCAGCGGCAGGGCGAAGGCCAGGGGCTTCCCCGGGGCCAGGGGATGCTCCACCGTGCCCTCCGCCGCCAGCGGCAGGGGGGGAGGGGGGATCTCTGCGGCGCCGGCGGGCCAGCTTCCGCAGACGAGCCAGACGAGTGCCGAGAGCAGCACCAGCGGCTGGACTACCGGCCGCCGGTCCGGGGGGATTCGCCGCCAGCCTGGCGGCACCGCCGCCGCCGGGTCGATGGCCGACGGAGGGGACGGTGGAGTGGGCTGCAAGGTGGTCAGGGGAGGGCCCCCTGGGGGGCTCCACCGTCGGGTTTTGCGCCGTCGGTCGGTAGTTCTTCGAGCATCGAGGCGCCCGCACCCTCTGTAGCTCAATGGGGCCCGCCCCGGGGACCTCTCGAGGAGGGAAGGACGGTCAGGGCATCTCCTTCTCCCGAAGCAGTGAAAAAGCTCTAGATGTTTTTCTGCGATCATGCTAATGTGTAATTCCCGCCAGCGGCCCGTAAAGCTACTCCCTCCGTGAAAAGAAGCGACACGACACCATTCCTTGTCCCTTCCCATGCCCGAGTCGAGTATCCAGGTCCCCTAGGTCGGGAGCAGTAACCCAATCGTCCGGACTCTTGCGGCCGGCGAAGAAACACGGTCGTACCCACGGGTGGGCCAGGAGATGAAACATGTCGAAGCGTATCTATGTCGGTAACCTCCCTTTCTCTACCACCGAGGACGAGCTCAGCGGGCTCTTCGGTGAGTATGGCACCGTTACCGGCGTCAATCTGATCACCGACCGTGAAACCGGACGTCCGCGGGGCTTTGGCTTCGTCGAGATGTCTGAAGGTGCGGACGAGGCCATCGAGGCCCTGAACCAGTCCAACCTGGGCGGTCGCAACCTGACTGTCAACGAGGCGCGCCCGCGGGAGAACCGCCCCCGTCGCCAATCCTGGTAAGTCAGTCCTGACCAGTCCTGGTAAGCCAGCCTGGACGAACCCCGATTCCGGTGACGCGACCGTCCTGAGGAGTTGCGGGATCGCAAAGCTCTAAGCCTTCAGGCTGAGCACCCACCTTCCCCAAGAGAAAACGCCCGACCGCCTTTTGAGGCAGGTCGGGCGTTTTTGGTTGTAGGCAGCGCCGATCCGAGGATCGGGGCTGTCCCTCATGCGTGGATTATTGGTTCACGCACAGGGTGTA
>JAXHTF010000109.1 GCA_034211275.1 Acidobacteriota bacterium | reverse complement strand
CCTGGCTCTCCTGGTTGCTGGTCCACATCTTCTTCCTCATCGGCTTCCGCAACCGCTTCGTCGTCCTCTTCGAATGGACCCGCGCCTACCTCACCTACCTCGGTTATCAATTTGCCAGGCGCCAGCCTCCGTGAGCCCGCTCCAGCTCAGCCGCTACCGCGAGCGCCACCTCGTCCTCGCCGGGACCCGCGACCACCTGGACGGCAAGGGGCAGACCGCGTCGGTCGGAACCGACTGGCACCACCGCCGCCGGCAGGCCCATGGCGTTGAACATCGTGGTGTAGGGAGGCCGCACGGCCACCGTCCAGATCCAGTGGTGCCTGGGCACTCGAGTGGTCAGAACCGGACACAAGAGCACTCCGCCGTTACCGAGATACTCGAGAGTTTGGTTTCGGTAGTGTGCGAGCCGTTCGAAGCTGGCGAGACCCCGCATCTGGCTGGCCAAACCCAAGAGATCGAGGGAGCAGACGAAGCCTAGAACGTGGGGCGAAATCCGCCCCCGCCCCGCCAAGTTGCGAACGACCTCCCGCCACAGCCGGTAGGGGCGACCGCCTCCGAGCGCCGTGCGCAAGGCCGGGTGGCCGTACCGTCGGATCAGCCCGACGTAGATGTAAGCCAGCTCCTTCAGCGACAGGTCGTCCGCCGGAACGACCTCCATGCCGGCCTCGCGCAGAGTCTCCGCGGCGAGATCCACGGCCCGGACCACCTCGCCATGGACCGGCAGCAGCAAGCGGTTGAGCGATACTGTGCAAGATCTCCCGCTGAGCCCAATCGAGCCGACGTCCCGGACCGGTGTCTTTGACAGCACGCGAAGCGCCAGGGTCAGATCCTCAATCCGCCGCGCGAGCGGCCCGGCGGTGTTCCAGCCGTCGAGCTGCGGTGGAAACTGCGGCAAGTGGCCTCCGGTCGGAATCCGGCCGGCGGTCGGCTTCAGGGCCGTGCAGCCGTTGGCTGCCGAGGGGATTCTCACGCTGCCCGCCGCGTCGCTGCCGAGCCCCAGCGGCGATCCGCCGGCTGCGATGATGGCGCCCTCGCCCCCGCTGCTTCCCCCAGCCGTGAAGCCTCGACGGTGCGGGTTGTGGGTCCTGCCAAACAGCAGGTTGTGGGTCTCTCCCGACCAGCACATGTCCGGCATGTTGGTCTTGCCGAGGATGATCGCGCCGGCGCGGCGTAGCAGGCGCACCGGTTCAGCGTCCTCATCGGCGATGTGATCTCGCAGGTACCAAGAACCGCCGGTCGTGCGCACGCCCGCAACCGGCCAGCAGTCTTTGACCGTGATCGGAACTCCGAACAGGGGCGGCAGGTCGTCCTCGCCATGCTCGTCGAGCATGCGCTGGGCTCGTCGGGCCTCGTCTCTCGCGCGCTCAAAGGTTGGAGTGACCACGGCGTTGAGGCGACGATCAACCTTCTCCATCCGCCCAATGTGCGCAGCCACGACCTCGACCGGACCGACCACACGCTGGCGGATGGCGGTCGCGATCTGGCTAGCGCTCATCTCGAAGAGGTTCGTCATCGATTGCCACCACTCAGGTTAGCCTAAATCTGCAAAACCTATCCATCCTCATCCCCTTGGTATGTCACCTGGGGTGCGAAACAGAACCCATCACCGGGGCAGCTGACCTCAACGATCTTTCAACGGTGCGCTGTGGCCGCTGGTTGCGCCTCGCGTCGCAATGCTGCCGGTCTTCGCCAAATTGGCCCCACGGCCCAGCCATCAGCTACCCGCAAAACCCCTCGGTCTCAGCTCAAGACCTCAACAGGACCCATTGCCTTCGACAGGTGGCGAATTCCGAGCACGACCTACTCACTTGCCAGCAAGCAAGCCAATACTCTATAGTGTTTAACATATATCAATTGAATTTCTGAAGCGCCTCTCGCCTGAACATCTGAAGCGCTATCGGACTCCGCGCGGATTTACCACGTCGATTGTGATGATCGAGGTTCCGATTCGTCCGCTGTTGCGCCGCAGCGCAGCTACGGAGTTCGTGGTTCCGGCGTGAGCCGTGCCGCGAAGTCCCTCGAGCCATCGAGACTGACGATTCTTGGGAAGGGGGTTCGCACCATGAGCCAGGACCCGATCTTCGAGCCGCTGGAGTTTCGCAACCTGACCGTCAAGAACCGGTTGTTCCGCTCCAGCATCTCCGGGCGCTGGGACAACTACAACGGCTCCGGAACCCAGGCGCGCATCAACTGGGAAGAGAAGTTCGCCCGCGGCGGGATCGGGGCGATCATCTCGTCGTTTGTGCCGGTCCATCTGCGGGGGAGGATCCTCCCCAACTACGCAATGATCGACGACGACGACAAGATCCCCTTCTGGCGTGAGGTGGGGCGCACCGTTCACCAGCACGACTGCAAATTCATCATGCAGCTATCCCACTCGGGTCGCCAGCGGGACGTACCCGGAGTGGAAAACTTTATGGACCCGGGACTGTCGTCCACCGACAGCATGGACACCTTCCACGGGCTCCTGTGCGAGGCGGCGACCAAAGCGGAGATCGAGACCCTGGCGCAGTACTTCGCCCAGGGCGCCCGGCGGGCGCGGGAGGCCGGGCTCGACGGCGTCGAGCTCCACGCCTCCCACGGGTATCTGTTCACCCAGTTCCTGTCGTCGGCCATCAACGACCGCAAGGACGAGTACGGTGGATCGCTCAGGAACCGTTACCGCTTCCTCCACGAGGTGATCCTCGCCATCCGGCGCGAGGTGGGCGACGACTTCCATCTCCAGGTCAAGATCAACGCCATCGACGAGAACAACGCCCTCTACCCGTGGGAGAGGAAGGGCAACGGGCCCGAGGAGTACCTCCAGATGTGCAAGTGGGTGGAGGAAGACGGCGCTGACGCGCTCCACGTGTCGGCCGGCAGTCTCTTCCCCCACCCCCTGGTGCCCCCGGGGGGCTTCCCGCCCGACGAGCTCAACTGGTGGTACGGCGGCATGTCGTCTTCCGGCGTGCGAGGCTTCCTGAACTACTGCTTCTTCCACTTCAAGATTCTCCGGCCGATCTTCCTGGCGCTCTGGAACCGGACGAAGAAGAAGTACCCGGTCGAAGGGGTGTCGATGACACTGACCAAGCCGATCAAAGAGGCGGTGTCGATCCCGGTGCTCAACACCGGCGGCTACCAGGACGGGGCGCTCATCCGCCGCGGTCTCCAGGAGGGCTACTTCGACGGCGTCGCCATAGCCCGGCCGCTGATCGCAAACAACGATCTGCCGAAAGTCCTCGCGTCGGGCCGGGATCTGCCGGAGCGCCCCTGCACCTTCTGCAACCGGTGCCTGATCAACGCCATCGCCAATCCCCTGGGCTGCTACGACCTGCGCCGATACGAGAGCCACGAGGAGATGGTGCGGGAGGTGATGACGGTCTTCGATCCGCCCCAATTCCCCGGCACTTCAAGGCCCTCGGTGGATATGTCGGGCGGATCCGGCGGGAGCGATCCTTCGGGGCCATCCGGTGAAGGGGGTGTGGCGTGAGCGGCACCAAGCCCACCGAAACCCACGCCATGAGCCCCGACGAGGCCAGGGCCCAAGGCATCGCCGGGGTCGCCGGCACCGCCCGCACCCGGACCGGCGCGGGGGTGGTCGAAGACCTGGTCTTCGAGACCCCGATGGATATCCGGGAGCTGCGCACCCGGCGGATTATCTTCTGGGGCTCGCTCCTGGTGCTGGCCGCCTTGGTCGTCTACCGGGTCGCCACCTGAGACCTGCCGCCGTGCCCCAGCGCCCCAGGATCTCGATCATCGTCGCGGTCGCTTTGGCCGCCGCCGGCTTTCTCGCCGGTTGCCGGGATGGCTGCGACGTGGTGGCAACGTCGGTCGAGGCGCGGAGCGATCTGTCAGCGGACGTCTCGTACCTCGAGGCGCTGCGCCAGGCGGCGGGGCCGGAGGCGGTGGAGAATCTCGCGGCGGCGGGCGCCGACTACGCCGCCTGGACGACGAAGCGGTTGGAGGAGATCCGTTCCGCCCCCTGGTATCGGGCGCGTCCCGAAGAGGCGAGCTGGTCCGACGCCGCCTGGCTCGGCCGGGACACCTGGTACCACTGGACCGGCGGCAACCAGCACACCTGGCGGGATCTCGCCCAACGGAGCGGCGGCCGGCTGGACCTGCTGCGCCTGCTGGACAACCGGCTGTTGCCGCGAGGCGAGCGGTTCGAACGCTTCGGTCTGATCAACGACCCGTCGGGCCGCGCGCCGGAGGTGGGAAAGGAGGGCGCCTGCGTGCCGGACGCGTACGGGCTCTGTCTGGACTCGATCGACGAGCCGGACGTATCGCCCGAGACCGCCCGTCTCCTGGGCCGGCCGAGCGGGGTGATGGGGCTGCGGATCTTCGACAATCCCCAGTTCGACCCGGACCTGTGGGACGCCGGGCGGCCGTTCGAGCCGGTCGATGGCTGCACCCCGGGCCGGCGCACCGAGTGGGACGAGATGTCCGCCGCCACCAACGCCGCCCAATCCCGGGGCGACTGCTACCAGCCGCCGTACCTGGTGGGCCTCTCCTGCGGCTTCTGCCATATCTCCTTCGACCCGGAAAGCCCCCCGGCCAACCCCGCCGAGCCCGGCTGGGAGAATCTCACCGGCCACCTGGGCAACGTCTACTTCCAGGAAGGGCCGCTCTTCGCCTGGATGCTCGACTTCGACAGCCAGGTCGGCGACCACGCCTTCTACACCGACTACTTGCTGGCCCAGCCGCCGGGCACGAGCGACACCTCGAGGATCGCCACCGACGATCTCGACAACCCGGGGGCGATCAACGCTCTCTACCGCCTGGACGCCCGCCTCGGGGTAGCCTCCGCCGAGGAGTTGCCCCACGGCGGCTCGGCTCCGGTACCCACGGTGCTCAAGGACGGCGCCGACTCGGTGGGCCTCGAGCTGGCGGCGCTCCGGGTCTACGTCAACATCGGCATGCTGGGCAACCTCTGGCTGGCGGACCACGATGCCTACTTGCTCCTGGGGGGCACGCCGCGGAGCCAGCGCCCGTTCACCATCGGCCAGGCCATGGTCACCCCGGGCTACGACGGCACCCTCTGGTGGGACGCGACCCAGGCCCGGGCGGGGGATCTGGTGACGTACCTCATGTCCGGCAAGAGCCCGAAGCTCGAGAATGCCCCCGGCGGCGGCGCCCACCTGACGGCGGGGCCGGAGGAGCTGGCCCGGGGACGGCGGGTGTTTGCCGACCACTGCGCCGCTTGCCACGCGAGCCAGCAGCCACCGGTGGACCCGGAGATCGCCCCGGACACCTGGCGCCGACAGATGCGCGCCCTGGTGGCGGATCCGGACTTTCTCGACCGTGACTTCCTGGCCGACGACACGCGCCATCCGGCGTCCGCGGCGGGGGTGAATCTGGCCCGCAGCATGGCCACCAACGCCCTCGACGGCCGAGTCTGGAACGACTTCTCGTCCCTGGCCTACAAGGGGTTGGAACCGTTGCCGGCGATGGAGCTACCGCATCCGTTCGTGGAGGGGGAGACGGTCACCTTCTGCCCGCCGGCCGGTGGACGCGGCACCTACCGCACCGCGTCCCTGGTGGCGCTGTGGGCGACGGCGCCCTTCTTCCACAACAACTCGGTGGGCCGCCACGTCCACGACCCGAGCGTCGACGCTCGTCTCCAGGCCTTCGAAGACGCCGCCAAGCAGCTCCTGTGGCCCACGCGGCGCACCGGGCCCGACGGCACGCCAGGTCCCTACGTCAAGCGATCCGGCGACTACGTCACGTGGCTGCCCCTGCCCAGCGAGGTCACGGTGCCGGTACCGCCGGGATATCCGATCAAGATGCTCGGGAATCTTCCGCTCCACGATCTCGCCGAACGCCTGCCGGCGCCGCTGGCCGAGGTGCTCCAGCCGGTCAAAGGCGAAGAAGTTCGGCGCCACCGGGAGCGGATCGCCCGGGAGCTACTGGACAACGACCGTCTTCGAGGACTGCTCCGGCGGGTGATGCTCGAAATGAACAGTGCTCCAGACTTCATCGAAAACAAAGGACACGAACGAATCGTGGCTGGGATCGAGAGCGACGCCGACAAGCGGGCCCTCATCGAGCTCATGAAGACTTTTTGAATGACGGGAAGCAGGGGGAACAAGGTTATGAATCGCAAACTCAAGAGCTGCCTGATTATCGTCGTGCTGGTGATTGTGCTGGGGCTCTCGTTCTTCGGGATCAAGGGCTGCATCGACGCTATTCCCGAACAGGACGAGGCGATGGCAGCGGGCCTTACCAAAGCCGACTTCGCTCAAAGCCAGAACGAGCCCGACTACTTCGCCGACGCCGATGGCGGCATCGAGCTCACCCCCGCCGAGATCCGCGGCCGCAACACTTGGTGGGTGTGGACCGGCGGCAACCAGGCTTTCTGGGACTACCTGGCCAACCACAGCTTCGGCACCCACGACCTGCTCAAGACCATCTCTTCGTTCCCCTGCTCGCCTGACGGCCGGGCAGCGGCGCGGAAGTATGAAGCCTCCTACCAGGGGGCGACCAACGACGGCTATGGGGACTACCATGCGGCGGTCCCCCCGGGCGGCTACGGCGAGGACTACGACAAGGAGTACCAGGGCGCCTGTTCCGACACCATGTATCCGGAGTCAGGCCGGCCACCCTACCGCTACTACGACCGGGACACCCGCTTCTGCTTCACGGGCCTGATCAACGAGCCCGGATTCACCCGCCCCACGGCGCCCGACGAGCACGGCCTGTGTCTCGACCAGGTGACGACCGCCGACGACCCCTTCGACGAGCAGGTCTACGGCCGGCCCACGGGGATCATGGGTCTGCGCCTGTTCCCCAACCCCAACTTCGACGACGAGGCGCGAGAGAACTGGGATCCGATCCGCTACTACACCGACCCCTCCTACTACAGCGACAACGAACTCGTCCGCCCCTACCGGGTGGGCATGTCCTGCGGCTTTTGCCACATCAGTCATCACCCGCTGCACCCGCCGGAGGACCCGGAAAACCCCACCTTCGCCAACATGTCGGGCACCATCGGCGCCCAGTACTTCTGGTTCGGCCGGGTGTTTGGCTCGAACGTGACCCCGGACAACTTCGCGTGGCATCTGCTGAACGCCCAGCTCCCGGGCGCCGTCGACACCTCCTTCCTGCCATCGGACAACCTGAACAACCCGCGGGCCATGAATGCCATCTTCGACGTGCCGGCGCGCCTGGCGGCGGGCAAGCGCTTCCATCAGGAGGTGATCGACGGTGGGGCGCTCTATCTCCCCGAGGTGCAGCAGCACATGAACGGTGACGTGGCGGAGCTCGGCGTACCCCACATCCTGTGGGACGGCGCCGACTCGGTGGGCATCGACGCGGCGCTGACCCGGGTCTACATCAACATCGGCGAGTACCACCAGGAGTGGATCAAGCACATCCAGCTGATCATCTCGCTCAACCCCTTCAACCCCCAGACGCCGTTCACGGTGAAGGCGGCGCAGGAGAACTCTGTATTCTGGCAGGCCACCCAGGACCGGGCGGCGGATATGGCGGCCTATCTGATTCGCGCCGGCTACCGCTACAACCTGGCCGGCGTGGACACCGGGCCGGGAACCGAGGCGGAAGAGCCCCAGGCGGCCGAAGCCATGGCCGAAGAGGACGTGGACGAGGAGGCCCTGGCCTCGGCAGAGGTGGGTCGCCGGGGAGCCGTCGTCTTCGCCGAAAACTGTGCCCGCTGCCACTCGTCCAAGTTACCGCCCGACCTGCCCGGCATGGACGGGGGTCTCGACTGCGCCGGCGAGAACTGGCTCCAGTGCTGGGCCGACTACTGGCAGCACACGGAAACTGCTGAATTCAAGCGGGCGATGACCGAAATGGTGCTCGCCCCCGAATTCCTCGAGAACAACTTCCTGTCCACCGACGCCCGCATCCCGGTGCACCAGCCGCTCCTCGAATGGGACGCGCCCCGGGGCGTGCCCGCGGAGGTCGCGGCGCGCTACCGGGCCGAAAACCCGGATCTGTCGGACACGTTGATCGAGCACCTGGAGCGCTCGCGCCTGCGGGGGCTCGCCACCGGCGCCCTCGAGAGCGAGATCTGCAGCGCCATGGCTACCAACGCCATGGAAGGACATGTGTACGACAACTTCGCGTCGCGCTCCTACAAGAGCCTGCCGGCGGTGGGCACGGTGGAGCTCTACGATCCGGTGGGGGACCGCCTGTTCGACTTCGAGACCCCGGGCGGCGGCCGCGGCTACCAGCGGGTGCCGTCGCTGGTCTCCATCTGGACCACGGCGCCGTTCCTCCACAACAACGAGGTGGGCACCTTCACCGGCGACCCGTCGGTCGAAGGGCGCCTGTTCGCATTCGACAGCGGCATCCGCGAGCTGCTGTGGCCGGAGCTGCGGGACCACAACGTGACCCGTACCCGGGAGACCACCTACATCAAGGTCAACAAGGCGGCCATGCCCACCCTGGTGGGCTGGACCGCGGGCCTCGCCGGACTGACGGAAGACGGCAACATCCAGATCGGTCCGGTGCCCGACCGCACGCCGGTCAACCTGTTGGCCAACCTGCTGGTGGACAACAGTGACGACCGGTTCAGCACCTGGAGCCTGCTGAGCGGCGTGCGGGGCCTGGCCAAGGATCTCAAGAAGATCGGCAAGGAAGGCCTCGACGACGCCCAGGCGACGGAGCTGCTGCGGAGCAACGTGCCGACGCTGATCGATCTGTCCCACTGTCCGGACTTCATCACCGATCGCGGCCACTACTTCGGCACCGATCTGTCGGACGCGGACAAGGAAGCTCTGATCGAGTACCTAAAGACGCTCTGACCGATGGTTGACTTCGACTACATCGTGGTGGGCACGGGAGCCGGAGGCGGTCCGGTAGCGGCCAACCTGGCCGAGGCCGGGTTCCGAGTGCTGGTGCTCGAGGCCGGCGGCAGCGACGAGAACCTGAACTACCAAGTGCCCGCGTTCCACCCCAACGCGTCCGAGGACGAGGCGACCTCTTGGGAGTTCTTCGTCCGCCATTACGAAGACCTCGCCCAGCAGAAGAAAGACTGGAAGTTCACCGAATCGGAAGACGGCGTGTTCTACCCCCGGGCCGCCACCATCGGCGGCTGCACGGCCCACAACGCCATGATCCTGGTCTATCCATCGAACGGTGACTGGGACCGAATCGCCGAGGCCACCGGCGACCGGTCCTGGCGCGGCAGCAGGATGCGCAAGTACTTCCAGCGCCTCGAGGACTGTCGGTACCGACCCGTCTGGCGTTGGCTGCACAAGCTCTTGCGGTTTGACCTCACACGCCACGGTTTCCGCGGCTGGTTGCCGGTGGAGGAGGCGGACCCGAAGCTGGTGCTCCAGGACAACGAGCTCTACAACGTCTTCAAGCGTTCGGCGCTCTGGAACCTCTTTTCCGCCCGCAACTGGTTCGTGGCTCTCTTCAGAATCGCCTTCTTCCTGGTCACCCTGGGGGACCCCAACACCTGGTGGGCGGTGCGCAAACGCCGGGAGGGCCTCCGCCAGATGCCCCTGACCCGGGACCGGGGAGCCCGAGCGGGAAGCCGGGAGCGGCTGCTGGCGGTGCGCGAGGCCCACCCGGAGAACCTCAAGATCCGCACCGGAGCGCTGGTCAGCCGGGTGCTGTTCGAGGACGACCCGGACGGCACCCCGCGGGCGGTGGGGGTGGAGTACCTGGAAGGCCGGCACCTCTACCAGGCCGACCCCCGGGCGCCCAGAGACGGCGCTCAGGCCGGAGACGGAGGAGCCGGCGGCACAGTGCGCCAAGTGCGGGCCCGCCGCGAGGTGATCCTGGCCGGCGGCGCCTTCAACACGCCTCAGCTGTTGCAACTGTCGGGGGTGGGGCCCCGGGAGCTTCTGGAGCGCCACGAGATCCCGGTGCGAGTGAGCTCGCCGGGCGTCGGCAAGAACCTCCAGGACCGCTACGAGATCTCCATCGTCTACGAGATGAAGGAGCCGTTCGCCGCTCTCGCCGACGCCACCATGCGACCGCCGGAACCGGGGGTGAAGACCGACCCTGCGCTCGCCCAGTGGAAGGAGCACCGCTCCGGCTTCTACACCACCAACGGCGGGGTGCTGTCGATTCTCAAACGCTCCGACCCGGCCTGCAAAGACGCGGATCTATTCGTCTTTGCCCTGCCGACCGACTTCCGGGGTTACTACCCGGAATATTCGACCCGCACCCAGGAAGCGAAAAACAAGCTCACCTGGGCGGTGCTGAAGGGCTACACCCACAACCCGGCAGGGACGGTGGAAATCGTCTCGGCTGACCCCCGGGAGCGGCCCCAAATCGATTTTCGCTGTTTCGACCCGGACTGCGATCCGGAGGGCAAAGACATGGCGGCGATGGTCGAAGGGGTGCGCTTCATCCAGAGCATCGCTTGCGGCTCGAACAAATACATCCACCGGACGGCGTGGCCGGAAAAGCCTCTGGAAACCGACCAACAGATCGAAGACTACGTTCGCGACGAAGCCTGGGGCCACCACGCCTCCTGCACCTGCAAGATCGGCCCGGACGACGACCCGGAAGCGGTGCTCGACAGCCGTTTCAACGTCCGCGGCACCCGGGGCCTGCGGGTGGTGGACGCCTCGGTGTTCCCCCACATCCCGGGGCTGTTCATCGTCTCGGCCATCTACATGGTGGCCGAGAAAGCGAGCGCCGTGATCCTGGAAGACGCCAAGGCGGCGGACCGCAACCGAGCGGGAGGTGAGACATGAAGCAGGAACAGCCCCACACCAAGACCAGCACCGAAACCCTGACCGACGCGACCCACGAGAGCCCCGTCGACCGCCACCAGACCAAACAGCGGCGCAAACTGCTGATCGCCCTGGCGGTGCTCGCGGTGCTGATTCCCCTGGCGCTCATCGCCCACCGGTTCCGCGCCGACGTGCCGGTGGACTACGAGAACCCGGTGGAGCACTTCAAGTGGGGCTCCATCGGCAGCGAGCCCGGCGGCAGCCTGGTCAATGCCGCCGGGGGGCTGCTGCCACCCTATGAGATCTTTCGGGTGTTGCCTCAGGTGTGCCCCGACATGCTGCCGGGCGAAGGCTACGCGTCCCTGGGTTTTCTGTTCGAGAACGGCCACGAGATGCCCATCGGCGTGTCCCGGCGCCAGCGCCTCGGCTTCGACCAGGTGGGGCTCAACTGCGCCGTCTGCCACACCGGCACCGTGCGCGCCTCTCCCGACGACGAGCCACAGATCCTCGTCGGCATGCCGTCCCATCAGCTGGCCCTCCAGGACTTTTTCCGCTTCGTCCTCGATTGCACCCTGGACCCCCGATTCGACGCCGACAACCTGCTGGGCAAAATCGCGCAGGCGGGCACCGATCTCAACGCCTTCGACCGCTTTCTCTTCCGTCTGGCGGTGATCCCACGGACCCGCGAGCAGACCCTCCAACTCCAGCGCCAGCTCCGGCTGATCATGGGCGACGAGGTGACCGCCTGGGGCCCGGGCCGGGTCGATACCTTCAACCCGTACAAGGGGATGCAGTTCAACTGGCAGTTGGAGCGGTTGCCGATCGCCGAGCTGACCGCCGCCTCGGACTTTCCGTCACTGTGGAACCAGAAGCCGCGGGAAGGCATGGACCTCCACTGGGACGGCAACAACTCGTCGCTCATGGAGCGCAATCTCTCCGCCTCCCTGGGGGCGGGCGTCACCCCGGTAACCATCGACCACGAACGCCTGACCCGGGTGCGCGAGTGGGTGTACGAGCTGCCACCGCCCGAGTACCCGTTCCCCATCGACCGGGATCTCGTCAGCCGCGGCGAGGCAATTTACCGGGTCCACTGCGTCGCGTGCCACGCCGACCACCGGTTCAAGGAAGGCATCGTCACCGGCGACCGGGTGGGCAAGGTGGAAAAGCTCGCCGACGTGGGCACCGATCCCTATCGCCTGAGCTCCTACACCGAGGTGTTCGCCGCCAACCAGTACACCCTCTACCCAGACTCCGAGTACCGCTTCACCCATTTCAAGAAGACCGACGGCTACGCCAATCAGCCGCTCGACGGCATCTGGGCCCGGGCACCGTATCTCCACAACGGCTCGGTGCCGACGCTGCGCGCCCTGCTCGACCCGCCAGAGGAGCGGCCAACGGTGTTTTACCGCGGCTACGACGTCTTCGACCAGGACGACGTGGGCTTCGTCTGGAACGTCCGCCGGGAGGGCAGCCGGGAGTATTTCCGCTATGACACCCGTCTGCCGTCCAACAGCAACTCGGGGCACCAGTGGGGGACCGATCTCCCGGACGCCGACAAGGCGGCGATCGTCGAATACATGAAGACCTTCTGAGAGAGGAATCCGACATGACCCAACACCGTCGATCGAAGGTCTGGACCGCCCTCTTGGTTCTCGTCGGGCTGGCCGTGCTCGTCGGCCTCCTCGCCTGGTGGCATCTCTTCCGCCAGGTGCCCCAGGAGCTCGCCGACGACTCGTTCGAGGAACGCTACAAGTACGGCTCCATCGGCACGGAAGACGCCGGCGGGGTGCCGTACTGGATCTGGCTGGTATTGCCCAAGATGTTCCCCGAGTACCTGCCGAATCCGGGCGGCTACGCAGGCCTGGGGTTCCCCTGGGAGCAGGGCCGGGAGCTGCCGGTGGGATTTTCGAAGCGCACCATCGGCTTCGAACGAGTCGGCATCAACTGCGCTCTATGCCACGCCGGCACGGTGCGCAAGGAAGGGGACGTCACCGCTCGCCTCTACGTGGGCGCTCCGGGCACCACCCAGGACATCCTCGCCTACCAGCGGTTCCTGTTCGCCTGCGCCGCCGATCCGCGCTTCACCGCCGGCAACATCATGAACGCCATCGGTCAGGTCACCACGCTGTCGCCAAGGGAGCGGTTGCTCTACCGCTTTGTGCTGATTCCCCAGACCCGGAAGGAGCTTCTCAACCTAAAGGCCGAGTTCGAGTGGACCAACTCCCGGCCGGACTGGGGGCGAGGGAGAATCGACCCCTTCAACCCGGTCAAGGTAGCGATCCTCGACGTCGACCCTGGCGACACCATCGGCAACTCCGACATGCAGCCGATCTGGAACCTGGCGGACGAATCCGGCAAGGGCCGCGCCTACCACTGGGACGGCCTCAACACCTCGGTCCACGAGGTGGTGGTGTCGTCGGCCCTGGGGGACGGGGCGACGGAAGAGTCCCTGCCCATGGACTGGCTGCAGGAGGTCGAGAACCATTTCCTGAACCTCCCCGCGCCACCCTTCGACGAGCTGTTCCCCGACCAGATCGACCCGGACCTCGCCCGCGCCGGCAAGGCGGTCTTCGCCCGCGCCTGCGACGACTGCCACGGCCCCCGGGGTGAGACCACCGGCAAAGCGCTGCCCTTGTCGGACGACACCTGGCGCGACGAGTTGGGCGACCACCGCACCGACCCCCACCGGGCCCAGATGTGGACCCAAGAAGCGGCCGATGCCTACAACCGCCAGCAGGCGGGCCCCGAGGGCAAATTCCAGCACTTCCGCTCCACCGGCGGCTACGTGTCGGTGCCGCTCGACGGCCTGTGGCTGCGGGCGCCCTACCTTCACAACGGCTCGGTGCCGTATCTCGACGAGCTGTTCCTGCCGCCGGCCGAACGTACCGAGAGGTTCGTGCGTGGCTACGACGTCTACGACCCGGAGCGCATGGGCTTCGTCGCGGAAGGCGAAGACGCGGCGCGCCTGGGCACCATCTACGACACCTCGGAGACCGGCAACTCCAACCAGGGCCACCTCTGGGGGACCGATCTGCCGGGCGAGGACAAACGAGCCCTGCTCGAATATCTGAAGACCCTCTGACCAAGCTCGACGAGTGCCCCGGAGTCACGGGGAAGGAGACACCGGATGGACAACAAATACGCCAAATGGTTCCGCCGCTCGGTCTGGCTTGGCATTCTGGCCGACTGGGCGTTGGGAATCCCCACCATCTTCGCCCCCGAATGGGTGCTCGACATCCTGGGCTTCCGGCAGACGGGAGACCCTATCTGGACCGCCTTCGCGGCGCTCCTGGTGGTGCTTCTATCACTGTTCTACATCCCCGGGGCGAACCAGCCCTACCGGTACAAGTTCAACGCCTGGCTGGCGGTCTTCGCCCGGCCGCCGGGAGTGATCTACTTTCTAGTCCTCCACCCGGGGACCTACCCGGCGTTCGGCATCCTGGACGGGGCGCTGTTCCTGATCCAGCTCCCGCTGCTGCTGCTGACCATGAAGCACCAGCCGAAGGCATCGGAAGTCGGCGAGCTCTATCCGGACGCCAACCAGGCCAAGCGTGGCACCCGCGAGCACGCAACCCGCTGGCTGAAGATCACCCTCTGGCTGGGGATCATCGCCGACTGGGCGCTGGGGATCCCGGCCATCGTCGCCCCCGGCCAGGTGCTGGAGCTGGTGGGCGCCCGGGCAACCCTGGACCCGGTCTGGACCTCCTTCGCCTCGATGATCCTGGTGCTCCTGTCGCTGTTTTACATCCCCGGAGCCAATCGGCCGTACCGCTACCGGGCGAACGCCTGGCTGGCGGTGTTCGCCCGGCCGCCGGGGGTGATCTTCTTCTTGGTGCTCTGGCCCGGGGCCTATCCCCAGTTCGGCATCCTGGACGGGTCGCTGTTCCTGCTCGAGCTGCCGTTCCTCTTGATGACCATGCAGATCCTGCCGTTCTGGCGCTTCAAGGACCGCAACGTCTTCCGCTACACCGGCACCACCTTCCGGACGGTGCGCGACGGCACCTGGAGCAACCCCTACCCGGAAAACCCCAAGCAGCCGAGCCTGGGAGTCTCGACCTTCTTCCAGTTCCTCAACGACTCCGCCCGGAACATGCACGACCACCGGGACATCCGGCCGGTCTACGACAAGCTGATCCACGGACACGGGGTGGCCTACACCGGGGTCTGGGAGATCGACGACTCGGATTCCAACACCTTCACCGGCTGGTTCGCCCCGGGGAGGAAGGGTCTGTTCCTGGGGCGGATGTCCGTGGCGGGCCTGTTCGTCGACCAGGGCAAACCGCGGTCCCTGGGCATGGGGGGCAAGGTCTTTCCCACCATGGACCCGGACCAGCACGTCTGGCCGGGCAACTTCGTCCTGGTGAGCCACCTGTCGGGCTCGTTCGACAAGCACGTGCTGGACATCGAGATGACCAACTACCCGACGATCGGCCTCGACCCGATCGCCAACACCATCAACCGGCTGATCTTCCGCATGTTCGACACCCGGCCGGGCTATCGCCAGCTCTATCCCATCTCCACCCTCGGGGTGGCGCCGGGCGAGCCGGTGGTGACCCCCGATCTCATGCGCGTGATGCCCGCCCCCGGCACGCCGCGGGTGGACAAAGAAGATTTCCGCGACGAGATCCGTCTGCGCAACTACCCCGACGGTCAGCTGGTGATGGATATCGAGGTCAAAGCCCTGGACGCTGAAGACTGGACACGCATCGGCAAGATCACGCTCACCGACGACGTGGTTTCCGAAGGGTCCGACAAGCAGCTCCACTTCTGGATCCCCAAGGACATCCCGAACTTCGAGGGCGGCGTGGCGCCGACGGGGATCTCCGGCACCAGCGGACCCTCGGCTCTGCCGCCTTCCCCCTACACGGGGACGGAGTAGAGTCATGGGAGATCGCCCCGAGCGCTTCGACGTTATCGTCATCGGCACCGGCTTCGGCGGCGCGGTCGCCGCCTGCCGTCTGGCGGAGGCCGGGGCACGCACCCTGGTGCTCGAGCGTGGCCGCCGCTGGACCCCGGCCACCTACCCGCGCACCTCCCACGATCCGTGGCTCTACCACGCCCGCCACCCGGAAAAACACCACGGCTGGCTGGACTTGCGCTTCTTCCGCGGCATGGCGGTGGCCCAGGGGGCCGGCGTCGGGGGCGGGTCGCTCTGTTACTCGTCGGTGGTCATGGAGGCGGACGCCAACATTTTCTCCGACCCGTGGCCGCCGGAGATCACCTCCAACGAGCTGTCGCCCTACTACGCCCGCGTCGCCCGCATGCTCCGGGTGCGGCCGATCCCGGACAAACAGCGCACCCATCGGTTCGACCTGCTGCGGCGGGCCGCCAAGGCCCGGGGCTGGGGCGACCGGTTCGAAAGCGTGCCGCTGGCCGTCAGCTTCGACGACGAATACCACTACGGCCTGCCGGACCCCATCGACACGAAGCACTCGAAGCGCTTCACCAACGATCAGGGAGTCGAGCAGGGGACCTGCGTCCATCTGGGCAACTGCGACATCGGCTGCGACGTCCACGCCAAGAACACCCTCGACTTGAACTACATCCCGGCCGCCGAGGCGAAAGGGGCTCAGGTGCGCCCCCTCCATCTGGTGCGTTCCATCGAGCCGCAGTCGCCGCGTTCGCCGAACGGCAGCGGCTATCGGGTCCATTGGGACCGCATCGAGGGCGGCAAGCTCGTCGCCGGCTCGGCCGATGCTGAGCGGGTGGTGGTGGCCGCCGGCTCTCTGGGATCGACGGAGCTGCTGCTCCGCTGCCGGGACGAGCACGGCACCCTACCCCATGTCTCCCGGACCCTAGGCCACGGGTGGAGCGGCAACGCCAACTTCCTGGCCCCGGCCCGTTATCCCCGGGACGTGGAAGTAAACCAGGGGATCGGCCCCACCATCTCGGCCGGTTTGAGCTTCATGGACGGCTCTCAGGGTGGCACGCGGTTCTACGTCGAAGACGACGGCTTCCCCAACGTATTGCTCGAGGCGGTGCGCTCGCGCCTGTCGGCGGGCGGGAACGGCTTTTTCGGCCGGCTCCTGGCTCAGCGGCTCCGGGGAGAGCTCGAAGAGCGCCTGGATGACGGCCCCCTCCAGCGGGGCTTCGACGAGAAGAATCCCACCCGCCAGCTGATGGTCTGGCTGGGGGAGGGGATCGACGGTTCCGACGGCCGCTTGAGACTCCGGCGCCGCTGGTTGGCCCCGTGGAAGAAGGAGCTCCACCTGGACTGGGATCTGACGGCGTCCCGGGGGGTGATCGACGCGTTGATCGACGTCCACGAGCGCCTGTCGGAGGTCGAGGGTGGCGAGTACCGGCTGCCCCTCTGGTGGCGTCTCAAGAAAGCCCTGGTGACGGTCCATCCCCTGGGTGGATGCGCCATGGGCCGAAGCACTGACGACGGCGTAGTGGACCACCGGGGCGAGGTGTTCGGCCACCCGCGGCTCTATGTATCCGACGGCGCCGTGCTGCCGCGGCCCACGGGGCGGAATCCGTCGATGACCATCGGCGCCCTGTCGGAGCGCATCGCCCACCTGATGACCCAAGCGAGCTGACCGACCCGGAATTGAACAGAGGGGACAGCCATGAGCCGGAACCGTACCGCCGACGAACGAGCCTGGAGCTTTCGGGAGCTGCTCGACCACGAGCTCGCCGCCATCGACGCAGGCCGGGCGCTTCGCGGCCGCGGTGCCGGAGGCGACGATCCCCACTCCTCGGACACCTCGGACGACCCGGCCGGGGACGCCATCGAGCGGGCCCACCGGGCGCGCCTGACCGGCTTCGCCGTTTCCGGCGGCGGCATCCGCAGCGCCACCTTCAATCTCGGGGTCATCCAGGGTCTCGCCCGCCTGAGGTTGCTCTCCACCTTCGACTACCTGTCGGTCAACTCCGGCGGTGGATACATCGGCAGCTGGCTGTCGGCGTGGATCCACCGGAAAGGCCTGGCAGACGTGGAGAAGGCTCTGGACCAAGATGCCTGCCGCCACGACGGGTCCACCGACACCGAGGCGGAAGCGCCGGACTCGGGCGCAGGAGACACCGCCCCCTTCGAAGACGCCGGCAAGGCCGACGAAGGCCAGGGCGTCGAAGCCGGCCCGGTGCGGTTTCTGCGTCAGTTCAGCAACTACCTGACCCCCCGGGCGGGGCTGTTCTCGGCCGACACCTGGACCCTGGTGTCCACCTATGTGCGCAACCTGCTGCTCAACCTGGTGGTGGTGGTGTTCATCCTGGGCGTCATCCTGCTGCTGCCCCGGCTCCTGCTGCTCCTGTCGCGGAGGTTTTCCCGCAACGACGCTTACGAGCTCGTCTTCGTCGCCGTCGGCTTCCTGGCGGTAGCGATCATCTTCATCGGTCTGAACCTGGCGGAGATCTTTCCCGAGAAGAGCCACCGCTGGCCGGCCTTCGCCCACCAAGGATGGATCCAGTGGCTGGTGGTGCTGCCGCTGTTTGCCGCCGCCTGGTTCGCCGCCCTCTGGCTCTGGTTCACCGAAGCCGGAGCGCTGGCGGAGGTGGACGGCGCGGTGGACGGCCACCGGGACCTGCTCCTGGGTCGCTGGCTGGGGGAGCGACCGCTGTTCGGCTGGTACCAGGATCTGGGGCTCGCCCAGCCGGTGTTCGAACCGGTGGCCTGGGTGCTGCTGGCGGCGCTGCTGTACTTCGGCATCTGGGCCCTGGGGGGGTTACTCTACTGGCTGGTCAGCACGGTGCGCCAGACGAAGCGGCCGCCCCACGCCGGGACGGTCTGGCGGGCGGTGGTCGTCTCGGCCCCCATCGCCGGCGCCGTCGGGGGTCTGCTCATCTACACCCTCACCGCCACCGCTTCGGGACTGGAGGGGATGCTCGAGGCGGAGTACCGCACGGAGCTGTGGCACCTGCTCCACATCAACGTCTGGAAAGCGCCGGGGATCATCGTCGTCTTCCTCTTGACCGGCTTCCTCCACACCGGCCTCATGGGCCGGTCGTTCCCGGATTCGCTGCGCGAATGGTGGAGCCGCCTGGGCGCCTGGATGATGATCTACGCCATCACCTGGGTAGGTCTGGCCGGCATGGCTCTCTACGGGCCGATCCTCCTGGCCCTGGCCGGCGAGTGGGCATTCAGCCTGTTGACCGCCGGCTGGGCTGGCACCACCGCTGCGGGTGTGGTGGTCGGGCGGGAGACCGCGCAGCGGGCGCGCCCCGGCACGGCGTCGGCGCTGCGGAACTCAGGCAAGCTCCAGCAGATCGTCACCGCGGCGGCGCCGCAGATCTTCATCGTCGGCACCCTGGCCCTGGTGGCCCTGGGGATCCACGTGATCCTGTCCCCCAACGCTCCCGAGCAGACCGCCCATCCCTCGGCGGTCGCCACCGACACCCCATCGCTAGGCATGGTGGGCGGGGCTCTGGCGACCCAGAGCCTGAGCTCCGAGTGTGAGCAGTTCTTCTGGGCCTCGAACGACAACTCCTCCGAAAACCCCGGCGGCCGGACCTCGGCCAGCCGGGTGCTCCAGTGCCACTCGGAGCGGGCGTGGAAGGGCACCACCCCCGGGCGCACCCTGGGGCTCCTGGGGCTGCTGGGGTTCGGCGCCTTGGTGTTCTCCTGGCGAGTCGACATCAATGAGTTTTCGATGCACCTCCTCTACCGCAACCGTCTCCTGCGGGCCTACATGGGGGCGTCCAATGATCGCCGCCAGGCCCAGCCGTTCACCGGCTTCGATCCGGACGACGACCTGGGGCTCGCGAGCTTCATGCCGGGCCAGGGCTACGACGGCCCGTACCCGATCCACAACGCCTGCCTGAACCTGGTAGGTGGAGAAGAGCTGGCCTGGCAGCAGAGGAAGGGAGCGTCGTTCGTCTTCACGCCTATCGCCACCGGCTTCGAGGTCCACAAAGGCGAGGACACGGACACCCTCGAGTCCCGGGGTTTCCGGCCCACGGAGCAGTACCAGCAGACGGACCGCGGGATGACCATGGGCACGGCGGTGGCGATCTCCGGCGCCGCCGCCAGCCCCAACATGGGGGCGGCGACGACGCCGGCCATGGCGTTCCTATTGACGGTGTTCAACGTGCGCCTCGGCTGGTGGCTGGGCAACCCGCGCCACAAGAAGACATGGCGGCGCATGGGGCCGCGGGTGGGGGCGGCGGCCTTGCTGTCGGAGCTGTTCGGCTCGACGGACGAAAGGTCCCGCTACGTCTATCTGTCGGACGGTGGCCACTTCGAGAACCTAGCCGTCTACGAGCTGGTGCGGCGGCGCTGCCGGTTGATCGTGGCGAGCGACGCGGGGGCGGACCCGGAGTCCACCTTCGAGGACTTGGGGAATTCGATCCGCAAGTGCTGCACAGACTTCGGCATCGAGATCGACATCGACACCCGGCGGATCTTCCGCGACCCAGACTCCACCCACAGCGAATGGCACTGCGCGGTGGGGGCGATCCGCTACGACAAGGTGGACCCGGGGGCGTCGCCGGGACTGTTCGTGTACCTGAAAGCGAGCCTCACCGGCGACGAAGCCCGGGATGTGCTGACCTACGGCATCGAGTCGCCCACCTTCCCCCACGAGTCCACCGCCGACCAGTGGTTCGACGAGTCTCAGTTCGAGAGCTACCGCAAGCTCGGCGAGCACGTGGTGATGAAGGTTTTCGACCGGGCCGACGACGACGTGGGCACCATGTCCCAGGAGCGCCTCATGGTGCGCCTGCGGGAGGCCTGGTCCCCGCCGTCGGGGGCGCCCGAAGGCGCCTTCACCTGTCAAGCCCGAGAGCTCGACGACCTCTTCGAACGCCTGCGCAAAGACGACCGGCTCCATTTCCTGCTCGCCCAGATCTACCCGGAATGGCGGACGCTCATGAGGCATCTACCGGAGCGCCGCCAGCGCCCCCGGTCGGGGACCGGCCTGTGGCTTCCGGGTCAGGCGGACGAGATGGTCGCCGGCTTCCTGTTCTGCCACTCCCTGCTCCAGGTCATGGAGACGGTCTATCTGGACCTAGGGCTCGAGGACGAGTTCGAGCACCCGGACAACCGGGGCTGGCTGAACCTCTTCCGCCACTGGACCTGGTCGGGGATGGTGCGGGCCACCTGGGGTGTCACCGCCGGCACCTTCGGCGCCCGCTTCCAGACCTTCTGCCGCCGCCGGCTGGGCTTCGTGCCGGGGCAGGTGCTGGTGGAGGAATCCGACCTGACGGCCCCGGAGGCCGTCCTCGACCGGCTGCGGAGCGAGGACGCCATCAACTTCCTCGAGGCACGCCTGGTGCGCGAGCTCATCGATAACATGACCGGTGTCGAGAAGCCGGACCGTTTCTTCCTGCTGCGCGTGGCCATCGACCCGCCGGTGACGGGCGGCGAGGAGGACAGCGCGGTGGAGGGCCTGCGGTTCACCTTCGGCATCGCCCTGGCGCGGGGCGATGCGCTGATGTATCTGCGCGTCCAGGATCATCTGCGCCACATGGGTCTCGGCCGCAAGGCTTTATTGCTCCTGGTCGAAGAGCACGGTCTCCAAAGGCTGGAGCCGCCGGCTCCCGACCAGATGCCCGACTTCTGCCAGAGCCAGCCGGGGGAGGCGAAGATGGGGGCATTCGAGAGGATGTACCGGTCGGTGCGGGCGGAGGTGGGGGAATAATTGAGCGGAGGTGCAGAAGCCTTGGTCGGCCCCGACCGCGAGACGCCGAGCTAAGGTGTCCACCAAATCGGAGGAGGGTCAACCTCGCTTCAAACTGTTTAGAGGCGGTTGGAGGAGAGAACCGGGGCGATTCCCGCAAGCGTAGGTGGGTCAGAGGAAGTTTGCTGAAAGGGTCAAAATCCGATTGTTGCCGACACCTGCCACCCTACCCGCCGCGCCCTCAGAAACCAGCCGCCGAAGCCCTTCGTCTACCAGGACAAAGGCTCCATGGCCACCCTCGGCCGCAAGTCCGCAGTCGCCGTCCTCGGCAAGCTCCGCCTCTCCGGCTTCCTCGCCTGGCTCTCCTGGCTGCTGGTCCACATCTTCTTCCTCATCGGCTTCCGCAACCGCTTCGTCGTCCTCTTCGAATGGACCCGCGCCTACCTCACCTACCAACGCTCCGCCCGCCTCATCCTCCACGACCCCGCCGACAAAATCGGCCCCCACGAGGACGAAGCCCAATCCGACGAGCCCCCCGAGCCGGCGGAGAGCTCGAATCGGGAGGCTTCGGGGGAGTAGGAGCTCGCCGTCGCTGAGCGGGGCGCGTCCCCGCGTGAAAAGGCAAGCATGCGTCCTCTATTAGTGACGCGGAGGGCGAAGCGCCGGCGCCCTACCGTAAACTGCAATGCTGTCTTGCTAAAATCTCTGCAGAGAAGAATATGCCGATCCTCAAGCGCGCCCTTGCGGTATGACTTCTGACTCCAGACCTCTGAGGTACGTTCATCTGGGACCTCAACACCGGCCAACAGGGAAGACGCGGCATTCCCTTGGAGCGAGTGAGCTGCCTCCTCCAACTGAACTCCGGATCGTCCAGTACACCGAGGATCCCGGCTACTACCTTCTCTATTTCGACGACCAAGGCGAGGAGCTGACCGACACCTACCATGACTCGCTGAACGAGGCCATGGAGCAAGCTGAATGGGAGTTCGGAGTCCGGCCCGAGGACTGGCAGACGTTGGATCTCGACGTGCAGTAGGTGGTCGAGCCGGACTTCTCCATCCCCGGCCACCCGGAGGTCGCCATCGCCGTTGACCTGGTGCACCTGGAGCAGGACGGCGAAATGATCCCCGGCGTCGCCCCCGCCGCCATCCAACAAGGCGAGCACGCCGCCGCCAACGTCCGCCGCGCCCTCCGCAACCAGCCGCCGAAGCCCTTCGTCTACAAGGACAAAGGTTCCATGGCCACCCTAGGCCGCAAGTCCGCAGTGGCCGTCCTCGGCAAGCTCCGCCTCTCCGGCTTCCTCGCCTGGCTTTCCTGGCTGCTGGTCCACATCTTCTTCCTCATCGGCTTCCGCAACCGCTTCGTCGTCC
>JAXHTF010000108.1 GCA_034211275.1 Acidobacteriota bacterium | reverse complement strand
CCTCGGATCCCGCTCCCTCGCCATACCGCCGGTGGTTTGAGGGCGTAGGGGATCCTCTCATCGACAGTGGAATCGAGTCTTCTACTACTCGGGTAGGGCCTCGTCCAGGGTGGCTTGCGTAGGGTAGGGAAGAGACCGCCGGGGCGTGTAGACTCGGCTGGCGCGACGAGATGGACTCTGGAGATCCCTATGACCTCATGGCTCACAACCCGCTCCCCCCACTTCCTACTCATGATCCTCCTGCTGCTCTTGCCCGGCCTCGGGGCCTGTGGTGACTCGGCGCCGGTTTCGGAGGTGCAGACGCAGAGGGCGGAGAGTGGTGGGGAAGGGACTGACGGCCTGGATTCCGGGGAAGAGGCCCTGCCGGATGTCGAGGCCTGGGGACGCGTCCTCGATGAGTTCGAGGTCGACGGTGGACTCGACTACGCGGGGCTCAAAGAAGCGCCGGAGGATCTGATTCGTTACCTCGACGGGCTGGCCTCGGCGCGGCCGGAGGACTCGACCCGGGAGCGCCAGATCGCCTTCTGGATCAACGCCTACAACGCCTTCACCGCCTGGGAAGTGATGCGCCGGTACCCGGAGATCGAGAGCGTCATCCAGGAGGATGGCTTCTTCGACGAGGACGATCGCACCGTGGCCGGGGAAGATCTGACCCTCAACCAGATCGAACAAAAAGGCCTGGCCTTGGGGGATTCGCGGATGCACTTCGCGGTGGTCTGTGCCTCCACCGGTTGCCCCAAGCTGCGGGGGGAACCCTACCGGGCCGAGACCCTGGAAGAACAACTGGCGCAGCAGACGGAAAGCTACCTGGGGGACACCGAGCACGGTCTGCGCTACGATGCCGGTGCGGGTGTCCTCTACCTCTCGTCCATCTTCGACTGGTACGCTGAGGACTTCGGCGGTGATGCCGTGGCCTGGATTCTGCCGCGGCTGCCCGAGGAGCTGGCGAATCGGCTGCGGGCCGACGAACCGGAGATCCGCTATCTCGACTACGACTGGAGCCTCAACTACCGACCGCGTCCAGCCAGCTGAATTTCGAAAGCTGCTGCCTGGGTCCGCGGATACTGGAGTCAGGACTTGGCAGTACCGCTGAGCGCCCTGCCCGGCCGCCGAGACGGCGGCGTCAACCCATAGGCGATCTCGATGATTCCCGAGCTATTTCATATCGGCCAATTCTCCGTCAGCCCCTTCGGTCTGATGCTCGTGCTGGCCTTCGTCGGCAGCTACCTGCAGCTGCGATGGGGGCTCAAGAAACTGGGCATCGGCGATGATGACGATGCGTCTTCCATGGTGCTGGCGGCGGGGGTGGGCGGCATCCTCGGTGCCAAGGTTTACTACGTTCTGTTGTACCAAGACTGGCGCCTGCTCTTCAGCCGCTCCGGCCTCGTCTGGTACGGCGGCTTCCTGCTCGCCGCGGCGCTGGTGGTGTGGGTGGTCCATCACCGCAAGATGCCCCGCTGGCGCACCATCGATGCCGCGGCGCCGGCCCTGGCCTTGGGCTACGGCATCGGCCGCGTCGGCTGCTTCCTGGTCGGGGACGACTATGGCGTGCCCACGGACTTGCCTTGGGGCGTGGTCTTCAAGCATGGCGTGCCCAAGACCACCGCTGAGAACCTCAGCTACTTCTACGATTGGGATTTCCCCGCCGGCGTCGCCGACTCCGACTGGATCGCCGTGCATCCGACCCAGGTCTACGAAACCCTCATCGCTCTGGGCATCTGGTGGGTGGGGCTGACGCTGCTGCGCCGAGTGCGCTCGGGTACCGGGCGCGTGGGCACCACCTCCGTGGTGGTCTTCTCGCTGCTGGCCATGGAGCGCTTCTTCATCGAATTCCTGCGCGCCAAGGACGATCGCCTGCTCGGCGAATTCACCGTCGCCCAGGCCATCAGCGTGGCCATTTTGGTGGCGATGCTGGTGCTCTGGCGGCTGCGTCCGGCAGGGGAGCCCCGTGGGGGAGAAACCCGCGGAGGACCTTCCGGCGGGACGAGGGGCGGCCCTGGCGGTGGCAACCGAGGCAGCAAGGGCGGTGGGGAGGCCGTCGCCGAGGGGGGCGCATGAGCCTCGAGCCATCCAGAGCCGGAAACCCGACACCACCCCGGCTGCTCACCATCGCCGGCTCCGACTCCGGCGGTGGCGCCGGCATCCAGGCGGACCTCAAGACCTTCGCCGCCTTCGGGGGCTACGGCATGAGCGCCATCACCGCCCTCACCGCTCAGAACACTCGCCAGGTCACCGCCGTTCACGAGGCCCCACCGGAAATGGTAGCGGCCCAGATCGCCGCGGTTTTCG
This sequence comes from Acidobacteriota bacterium, assembly GCA_034211275.1. Lineage (NCBI taxonomy): Bacteria > Pseudomonadati > Acidobacteriota > Acidobacteriota bacterium. Next base: position 20,308 of record JAXHTF010000108.1, on the reverse strand, counting down.
AGGATATCGGCGTCGATGCGGTGAAGATCGGCATGCTGGCCAGCGCTCCCATCATCGAAGCGGTGGCGGAGGCCCTCGAAACCTATCGAGACGGGGACACCCCGCCGGTGGTGCTGGATCCGGTCATGGTGGCCAAGAGTGGTGACGCGCTCCTGCGGGACGACGCCATCGATGCCTTGCGCCGCCGGTTGCTGCCCCTGGCGACCCTGGTCACCCCCAATCTGCCGGAGGCGGAGCGCTTGACGGGACTGCCGGTGAGCACGGACGAGGAAGCTCTGGCGGCGGCCAAAGAGCTGGCGAAGGGTGGGCTGGCCGAGGCGGGGACGGCGGTCCTGCTCAAAGGCGGGCATCGGCGGGGCGACGAGATCGTCGATCTGCTGGTGGACCCAAGAGCGCAACGGCCAGAGGATCGGGAGCGGCGGTTCCGTCATCCACGGGTCGCCACCTCTTCGACCCACGGCACCGGCTGTACCCTCAGCTCTGCCATCGCCGCCGGCCTGGGGTCTGGCGCGACTCTTGCTTCCTCTATCGACGAGGCGATCCAATACCTCCACGGTGCCCTGGTCGCTGCCTTTCCCTTGGGGCACGGGCACGGGCCGGTTCATCACCTGTATCGCCTCCAGTAGGTTGTGGAGCGGCGTATTCCTTGGAGACGGTCTTCCCTCGGAGACTGTCTTTGCTTGGAGACTGTCTTTCCTTTGAGACGGGCCGTCCTCGACCAAGGACAGCTGGTTCTGACGGCCGGTGGACGACGCGTTCGCCGCCCGAGACTTTGCAGTTAGGAGACATCAAGACTATGTATAGGACCTTTACAGCGGCTCTCATCCTGATTCTCACTCTCACCCTCGTTCCTGCGGCCATGGCTCAGGAGGAACAGCCTGGAGTGTTCGGCGAGATCATCGACGTGCGGGTTGTCAACGTCGAGGTCGTGGTCACCGATCGTGACGGGCTGCGAGTGCCGGATCTCAAGGCCGAAGACTTTCAGCTCATCGTCGATGGACAGGAGACCCCCGTCCAATACTTCAGCGAGGTTCGCGGTGGTCAAGCGGTTGCCACGCCGGGCCAGGCACCGGCGGCGCCGGCGGTGGCCCAGGCTGGGGAAGGCCAGGCCGTCGGCACCAGCTATCTGGTCTTCATCGATGACTTCTTTCCCCTCAAGCGAGATCGGGATCGGGTTCTGCGGGCGCTGGCGGACGAGCTGGGGGCTCTGGGGCCGGCGGACCGGATGGCGGTGGTGGCCTACGACGGCAAGGAATTGGACATGCTCACCAGCTGGTCGAGCTCCATCGCCGAGCTCGAGCGCGCCTTTCAACAGGCCCGCCGCCGGGACGCCCACGGTATCCAGCGGATCATCGAGTTGCGCAATCTCGACGCCGATGCCCGGGAGTTTGCTGGCCGGCCCTACGAGCAGCGGGACTTCGATTCCGGCGTCACCTTCCTGACGCCCCCGGAGCGGGACTACAGCAACCGGTTGGAGAATCAGCTGGAGAACGCCGTGCTGGCGGCCACCGCTACTCTGCGCAGCTTCGCGGCGCCGCCGGGTCGCAAGGTGATGATTCTCCTCGCCGGCGGCTGGCCCCTGGAGCCGGAACTCTATGCTGTCAACAGTCGGGAAGCGCCGCTCCAGGACGTCTCCGACCCACTAGGTGGCCGGCGACTCTACGCGGACCTATCGGATACCGCCAACCTCCTGGGCTACACCCTCTATCCGGTGGATATCCCGGGGGTTCAAGTAGACTCGTTGGATGCCGAAGATTCGGTGCCGCCGGATCTGGAAGCCAATCTGGAAGCGCAGCGCGCCGTGCCCACCCAGGATCTCGACCCAACCCAGTCGACGCTGCTCACCGGTACCCTCACCAACCGTGGCCTACGGGAGTTCGGGGTCCATGGCTCGTTGCGCTTCCTCGCTACGGAGACCGGTGGCAAGCCCCTGCTCAACTCGCTGCGGGAAGCGCCCTTCGCCGAAGTGGTGGCAGATACCCGTTCCTACTATTGGCTCGGTTTCTCGCCCCAGCGCCAGGAGGACGACGAGCGCCACGACATCAAGGTCAAGGTGCTACGGCCGGGCCTCCAGGTGCGGGCTCGGGACAGCTTCCTCGATTTCTCCCGTACCCGGGAAGTTTCCATGATGGTGGAGAGCACCCTGCTCTTCGGCAACTCGCCGTCCAACGAGTCGCTGGAGGTGGATCTGGGGCAACGCCAGGGCGGCTTCGGCCGCACCATGGAGGTTCCTCTGTCCATCACCATCCCCATGGACTCCATCACCATGATTCCGGTGGGGGAGCAATACGGTGCTCAGCTGGAGCTGCGGGTGGCGGCGCTGGACAAGAGTGGCCAGCGCTCCGAGGTGCCGGTGGTGCCGGTAGTGCTTCGCGGTGACCAGCCGCCGCCGGAGGGTAGCCATGCGGTCTACGAGACCAGCGTGCGTCTGCGCAAGGGCACCACCCAGATGGTGGTCTCTCTCTACGATCCCGCCAGCGGCGGCATCCTGGCTACCACCGTCGATCTGGACCGCCGACGCTGAGGGCGTCCCGGGGGTGCAGACTCCTTCATTCCCTCGAACTTCGTTCCGCAAGTCCCATCCTTTGAATTCTTCGCCAAGGAGGTCCCTGATGCAGCCCACGTCGATTCTTCTCACCGCTCGCCGGCGCTTCGTTCTCGCTCTTTGTCTCTCGGTGGGTTGGCTATCGGGGCTGGTCGTCGCACCGGCGGTGCAGGCCCAGGCCGACTCCGAGGCTGCGCCGGCCTCCAGCTTTGGTGCTGCGGTGGACGTCAACGTGGTGAATCTGGACATCTTCGTCACGGATCGCAAGGGGAACTTCGTCGAGGGCTTGAGCCCCGATGACTTCACCATTCAGGTGGATGGGGATCGGGTGTCCAAGATCGATTTCTTCGAGCAGGTGACGGCCGGGGCCGTGCCGGCGGAGAAGCCGCAGGCGGCCGCTCCGGCGGAGGAGGCGGCGGACACAGCTGCCGAGGAAGCGACACCGCCGCTACGGCTGGCGGTGCTGGTGGACAACCGCAATCTGTCGCCGGCCAACCGCAACCGGGTGCTGGGAGAGCTGGAGACGTTTCTTGAGGAGACCCTGGATCGCGGCGCGGAAGTGTTGATCATGACTCACGACGGCTCCCTCAACGTGCGTCAGACCTTCACCTCCGACCGTGCTGAGCTGGCAGCGGCCTTGGAGCAAACCTCGAAGCTGCCGGCGGCGCGTTTCGCCCGCGAGGCGGAGCGGCGTACCGCCTTGAGCGGCATGCAGAATGTCATCCGCATGCTCTCCGAGCAGAGTACCGCCGGTCCGCTCTTCGCCGCCGCCGAGCTCGACAGCGTGCTGCGGCAGATCGTCTTCTTCGCCCAGTCGTCCCATAGTGACGTGGTGGACACCGTCAGCATGCTGCGGGCGGTGGTGCTGTCCTTGGGGGCCCTGCCCGGACGCAAGGCGTTGGTCTACGTCAGCGACGGCTTGCCCCTACGGCCCGGCGACTCGCTGGTCACGGCCCTCCAGCAGACTCTCCAGGATGGCCGTAGCGTAGAGGGAGTGGGCTTTGGGGATCAGTCCCGGAGTGGCTCCGGGGACGGCGACGGCTTTGGCAGCGGCGGTGGTGGTGGCTCTTCGCCGCCGCCCCTGTCGTCTCAGGTGGCCTCCCTGCGCAGCGAGCTCGTTCCCTACGACACCAGCCCTCTGTTCACCGAGCTCACCGCCCTGGCCAATGCCCGGCGGGTGACCTTCTACCCGGTCAACGGAGCCGGCGGCGACATCGCCCTGCTGGGCGCCGACAGTCCCAGCGACATCGGAGCGGTGGCTAGCCCCGCCGGTTACCTCACTGCCGACCTGGCGGATCTGCGAGACTCGCTGCGGCTGATGGCGGACGAGACCGGCGGCGTCGCCCTCGCCGGCGGCACCGACGTCGATGGCTGGCTGGAGAATGTGCAGCAAGATCTGCGCAACTACTATTCCCTGGGCCTGACCATGCCGGCTCTGGACAAGCCTCAGCTGCATCGCATCAAGGTCAAGGTGAAGGGGCGGGGAAACAAGGCTCGGTTCCGCCAGAGCTTCGTCACCCGGAGCGGAGACTCGCTGCAACAGGACCGCACCGCCGCGGCCTTGCTCCTGGGAGCGGTGCACGATCCCCTGGGCCTGCAGGTGCAGGTGGAAGGCCAGCAGGGCCGCGATGACGGTGCCGTGGATGTGGCGCTGATGGTGGCCATTCCGCTGGACAAGCTGGGCTTCGTCACCGAGGGGGAAGAGGCCCGAGTGGAGCTCAAGCTGTACTTCGCCAGCCTCAGCGACACCGGCCGGGTGAGCCCGGTAGGGACCCTGCCGTTGGCCATCCGGGTACCGGCGGAGCGCCTGGAAGAGGCGCGATCCCAGAGTTACGGTGCCCAGTTGCCGGTAGCCTTGCCGCCGGGAGAGCAGAAGATCGTTCTCGGCCTATGGGACGCCACCGCCGGGATCAATGCCCAGGTCACCAAGACCATCGAGGTGGCGGCACCGGAAGGCTGAGCCCCGGTGCGGCGGCGGAGAGTGGGCACCGCGCACAGACCGAGGCCCGATCCCGTATACTTCGGTTTCTTGTGGTTCGCCGGCCGCGGACCGGATTCGTCACCACCTAGCTCATGATCTCTGAAGGGACCGCTCGATGCGCTCACTGATTCTCAGCTTTTTCCTACTCTCGACCCTCTTCCTGGCTCCTCTGTCTGTCCAGGCCCAGGAACCGGAAGCTCCACCGCCGGCGGACGCCGCGGAGGGGGCAGAGGCGGTCGCTGAAGAAGCCGGGACCCAGGAAGCCCAAGGGGAAGATACCGAGGCGGACGACAGCGAGGCGGAGGACGCCGAGCCGGCGGATCTCTTCGGCGACAGCATCCAGGTGAACGTGGTCAATGTCGACGTCTACGTCACCGACAAAAAGGGCAACCCGATCCTGGGGCTGACCGAGGACGACTTCGAGATCTTCGAGGACGGCCGGCCCATGGAGATCTCCAACTTCTATCCGGTGGAGAACGGGCGGCCGGTGGGGGAGGACGGTGTCGTGGTCCAGGAGGAAGTGGTGCCGGGCCTGCCTCAGCATCTTCAGCCGGTGGAAGTGCCGGAGGACCAGCGCCTTCACCTGGTGGTGTTCATCGACCACTTCAACATCCGGCCCTTCAACCGCAATCGGGTGATGCGCGAGCTGCGCCAATTCCTCACCACCAAGCTACGGCCGGAGGATCGGGTGATGTTGGTGAGCTACACCCGTAGCCTCAAGATCGAGCATCCCTTCACCAGCGATCCGCGGGTGATCAGCGGTTTGATGACCACCCTGGAGAAGAAGACCGGCAGCGCCACCCTGGCGGATTCCGAGCGCAAGCAGGTGCTCGAGGACATCGACGACTCGGATAGCGAGTGGAACGCTCTGGCCCGGGCTCGGCTCTACGCCGAGTCCCTCACCAACGACATGACCTTCACCATCAATGCGCTGAAGGACTTCGTCGACTCCCTCGCCGGCCTGCCCGGTCGTAAGGCCATCCTGCACGTCAGCGACGGTCTGCCCATGGTGCCCGGCGAGGACGTCTTCCACTACATCGACAACAAATTCAAGCGCACCGTGGCTCTCACCGAGGCCTTTACCTATGATCTTTCCCGGCGCTTCGATCAGCTTGCCGCCCAGGCCAACGCCAACCGCGTCACGTTCTACATGATCGACGCCGGCGGCCTGCGCACCTACAGCCACATCGACGCCTCGAACCGGGGCGGGCCGGGCCGCGGTCCGTTCATCGACACCATCAACATCTCCAATCTGCAGAACTCTCTGCACTACCTCTCCAACGTCACCGGCGGCACCGCCATCGTCAACCGCAATCGGGTGTTGCCGGCGCTGGAGGAGGTGTCCAACGATCTGCGTAACTACTATTCGCTGGGTTACACACCGCCCCACGCCGGCGATGGGCGGCTGTACAAACTCAAGGTGAAGGTGGATATCAAGGGGGCCCAGGTCCGGCATCGGGAGAGCTACCGCGACAAGAGCGTCGAGACGACCATGGCGGAGACCACCATGGCTTCGCTGCACTTCGACTACCACGACAATCCGCTGGATGTGAAGCTCGACTTCGGCGATCCGGTGAAGCGTCCCCGGGACAATCTCTACACCGTGCCGGTGCGGGTTCGCATCCCCCTCTCCAAGGTCACCCTGGTGCCGCGGGAGAGCACCCACGAGGGCCGGCTGCGGGTATGGCTGTCCGCCCTCGACGACAAGGGCCGCACGGCGCCGGTCCAGGAAGCGCCGGTGCCCATTTCGATTCCCAACGACGAGATCGATCGAGCCCGGGAGCAGTATTACGTCTACACCATCGAGCTTCTGATGCGCAGCGGCGGTCAGGATGTGGCGGTGGGGCTGCGGGACGATCTGGGGGCGGATACCTCCTTCGTCAGTCGCCGAATCAATGTAGGCTAGGGTTATGGGACGTATCAAACAGCGAGTCCAGTCTTTGGGCCAGTCGGTGGTGGAGGTCGTGCGGGCGGAGGTGCATTCTCTGCTCGACGACTTCCAGCACACCGGCCGTGGACTGACCATGGTGCTGGCGTTGGCTACGGCGGCACTGATCCTGATCTTCTGGGCTGCCGGCGTCGGCACCGCGGCGCTGGTAGCGTTGATCGCCGTGCGGCTGCCGGTGTGGGCGGCGGCGGGCATCGTCTTCCTGGTTCTGATGCTGTCGGCGGGAATTCTGCTCGGCTGGGGCTGGATGAAGATGAAGAAGTTGGAGACCCCCACCCAGACGGTGCGGCGCCACGTGGACGACCATCTGGGCTGGTGGCGTGGGCAGCTGGTGGAGGAAGAAGGAACGAGGAGCCGCCGGCGGCGGTCCGCCATGGGCGGCGGTTCGACCGCAGCCGGTTCCACGGCCACCGATTCGAAGGATTCTCGGGAGGAAGAGCTGTGAGCACGGAACCCACGAACCCGCTGATCGAAGAAAGCCGTCGTCAGTTGCAGGAAGATCTGGCGGCGCTGCAGCGCAATCTGGAGAGCACCTTCGGATGGGCGCCCAAGAGCAAGGGGCCAGTGCTGCTGCTCCTCGGAGCCGCCGCCGGCTTTGCCCTCGCCCAGGCGGTGAAGAAGCTGCGCTGAGCGCCACCTTCGGAGCGCACACCCTCTTCAGAACCAAAACAGGGGACCCGCTGGGGATCCCCTGATATCGGTCGTTGCCGAGCTCCGGACGAGCCCTGCGGTGCGAAAACCAGCAGGGCTGCTAGGTCGGGCGCTTGAAGACCATGGCGATGTTGTCGGTGGCTCCGGTCTTGAAATTCACCGAAGTCAGCCCCACCAGCTCCCACCCTTCCTGACCGAGCTCCGTGAGAATCGGTGCCGCGTTGGGGTCGAGGCGATAGTTCTCACTGCGAATATTGATGATCTTGTACTCCCACTTGGTCATCCTATGCTCCCATCCATGAAGGGCCCGAGGCCTTCTGCAGTTGACTGATCCAGTTGATTGCCATTTATCTTAACGCAATGCGCACTGGCGCACCGCGGTGAATCTTCCAGCTCTGAGCAAGGCTTTCGCCGCGCAAAGAGACCTCCAAAGTCCCCAATGAACCCGGCAGAAGTCCGGCCTCGCCGGTCCCCAGCTGGTCGTAGCGGGAGACCCAGGCGGGAATCGGGTGACCGTCCACCTTGGCCTCCGCAGGGGGCTCTCCCAGCCATGCGCTGGGCAGGTCGGTGACCAGGTTGCCGAAGCGGTCGATGTGAATCACCCGGCCTTCCAGGCATTGCGAAGTTCTCTTGGGGGCTTCGCCAGGGAGCAGTACGGGATCGCTGATGGGCGAGCCCAGCTCCTGCAGCGTTTCCCCCCGCAGCACCGCCGCAGCCACCGGCGCGAATCGGTCACGCCCATGGAACGTCGAACCCGGAGACGACAAATAGAGATCGCTTCGTTCTACCGCGAAGACCTGCCGGTTGTCCAGCGCTCCGGAATCCGCCAGTTCTGGCGCAGATTCTTCATCACAGCTCTTCGAGCCGGCGATAGGCTTGCTCAGAGGCCGGGTGAGGGGCTGCGTCAGAGCAAAATGCAGGAGGCCATTGTCAGGGCCGACGAAGACCGCGCCTTGGTTCTCCACCACCAGGATGCGGCGGTCGCTGCCGACGCCGGGATCCACCACCGCCAGGTGTACGGTGCCGGCGGGAAAGCTCGCCGCCGCAGCAGCGAGCACGAAGGCCCCTTCAGCGATTTCACCGAAGCCGATTTCGTGGCTGATATCCACCATCTGGAGTGGCCCGTCAGCGGCCCGCCGCTCCGGCGGCGCCAGCCGGAGCACCACGCCTTTCATGGCGGCGACGTAGTAGTCGCGGGTGCCGAAGTCGGTGAGCAGAGTGAGGACGCTCATGGAAGTCGGTACAATCTCTCCATGGATCAGAGGCTAGCGCTCCTGGTCTCGGCGAAGCGAGCTGGCAGAGCCGAAGGCCGTTGGGGCGAGAGCCGCCAAAAGGTACGAGCGAAGCGGTGAACGAAGACGACAAAAGAAGCTGTGTGTTGGTTTATACCAAGCCTGCGCGACCAGGGCGAGTCAAAACCCGGTTGGTGGGTTCGGAGCCGGGAGAGCTGACGGCGGAGCAAGCGGCTCAGCTGCACCAGGCGTTCCTGGAAGATTTGGTGCAGAGGCTGGAGCCGGGAAGCTTCGCCTTGACCCTCGCCTGGGCCCTGGACGAGGACGACGACATCCCTCGCTGGCCGCCGGCGGAAGCAGCGGACGAAGGCGGAAGCGCCGTCTCCGGGGTGCGCCAAGAGGGGGAGAATCTGGGGCGACGCCTGTTCAACGGGCTCTTCCAGGCGGCTCGGGAGCATCGCTTCGTCGCCGCCGTCGGTAGCGACCATCCGGAGCTCGAGCTGGCCACCGTCGAACGGGCCTTCGCGGTGCTGGCGGCGGGGGCGCCGGTGGTTCTGGGGCCGGCGGAGGACGGTGGCTACTATCTGGTGGCGGTGGCCCGGGAGCACCTGGCGGCGAAGCTCTTCGAGGACATCCCCTGGAGCACCGGCGAGGTGCTTTCCCGCACCCTCGAGCGCTGCCACGAGCTGGGGCTGAACCCGGAGCTGCTGCCCCCCGGTGCCGACGTGGACGATGCTGCGGATCTGGCACGGCTGGAGCGTCGGCTGGCGGCGGGGGAGGCTCCGGACTGCCCGAGGACCCGGCGGCTCTTGGAATCCTGGGGCCGGTGGTCGCCGGCGCCGGGAGCAGTGGAGGTGACGAGATGATGAGAGTGCTCACAGCAGAGGAGATGCGGGAAGCGGACCGGGTCGCCATCGAGGAGATCGGTGTTCCCGGGCTGGTGCTGATGGAGAACGCCGCCCTGGGGGTGGTGGAAGTCATCGGCGAGCGCTTCCCCGAGGCGACGTCCGTGGCGGTTTTTTATGGGCCTGGCAACAACGGTGGAGACGGTCTGGCGGTGGCCCGGCACCTGGTGGTGCGGGGCTACGGAGTGAGCCTTTTCGCCCTCGGTGGCGAGCTCTCCGGCGACGCCGGGGTGCAGGAGACGATCTGCCGGCGCCTGGGTTTGAGCGCGGAGACGGTGGCGTCGGAGGATGACGTCCCGGCGGCGGTGGCCGAGGCCGCCGGCTGCGATTTGATCCTCGACGCTCTCTTCGGCACCGGCCTCAGCCGGCCGCTGAAGGGCCGCTTTGCTCGCCTGGTGGAGGAGCTCAACCGCCTGGCCGTGCCGCGGCTGGCGGTGGATCTCCCCAGCGGACTCTACGGCGGCGAGGCGGGGATTCCCGGCCCTCACCTCGAAGCCGGGATCACCGTCACCTTCGCTGCGCCCAAGGTGGCCCAGGTCCTGGAGCCGGCGGCCTCGGCGGTGGGGGAGCTGGTGGTCACCGATCTGGGCGTGCCGGGGTGGCTGACCCAGCCCCAGGACGGCCCCGGTCTCTATCTGCTGTTGGAGGAGGATCTGGCGGCGTATCTGCAGCCCCGGGCCAAGGCTAGTCACAAGGGCAGCTACGGCCACCTGCTGCTGGTGGCCGGTGGTCCCGGGAAGGCCGGTGCCGCCATCCTCGCCGCCCGCTCCGCCGTGCGTGCCGGCGCCGGCCTGGTCACCGCTGCCGTGCCCTGCGGCCAGCTGGCTGTGGTGGACGGCGGGTCGCTGGAGTCCATGACGCTGGCTTGCGCCGAAACCGAGGATGGTCAGCTGGCGCCGGCGGCGGTGGACGAGCTGTTGGCGGTGCTCCGGGACCGGGATGCCCTGGCCCTGGGCCCGGGCCTGGGGGTCGGTGAGGAGACCGAGGCGGCGATCCGCCGCCTGGTGCTCGAGGCCACGGTGCCCCTGGTGCTCGACGCCGACGGTCTCAACGCCTTCGCCGGTCACGCCGCTGCCCTCGCCCGGCGCTCGGCCCCGACGGTGCTCACCCCCCATCCGGGAGAGCTGGGCCGGCTATTGCAATGCTCGGCGGCGGAGGTCCAGGAGGATCGCCCGGCGGCGGCGCGGCGGGCGGCGGAGCTCACCGGCGCGGTGGTTTTGCTCAAGGGCCATCGCACCCTGGTGGCGACCCCCGACGGCGAGCTCTACATCAACACCACCGGCAATCCGGGCATGGCCACCGGCGGCACCGGCGATGTCCTCACGGGCCTGGTGGGAGGTCTGCTGGCGCAGGGCATGGAGGCGCTGGCGGCGGCTCAGCTGGGAGCCTTCTGCCACGGTCTGGCGGGGGATTTGGCGTCGGAGGAGCTAGGGGAGCGGGGGCTGGCAGCGGGTGATCTCCTGGACCGGCTGCCGAAGGTCCTGCAGCGCCTGGCCAGGGCTTGAGGCCGTTTGCCTGAGGGAGCCCGGGAGCAAGATCATGTGGATCAGCGAGAGCGAGGAGCAGACCCGCGCCATCGGTGCCGAGCTCGCCGACGAGCTGCGGCCCGCCGGAGTGCTGCTCCTCTACGGTGATTTGGGCAGTGGCAAGACGGTGCTGGTGAAGGGCCTGGCGGAGGCTTTGGGCATCGATCCCGAGACGATTCGTTCGCCCACCTACACGCTGATCCACGAGCACGACGAAGGGGAGATCCCTCTGGTCCACGTCGACCTCTATCGCCTCGATTCCCAAGAGGTTGCAGGGCTGGGGTTGGAAGAATTCCTGGAACCCACTTCCGCTACGGCCCCGGAGGCGGCCGGCGTGGTGGTGGTGGAGTGGGCGGAGCGGCTGCCCTGGGAGCCGCCGGAGGCCGTGCGCCTGGCCTTCACCCGCCGCGCCGACGGCGGCCGGGAGATTCGCCGCCTGGAAGCTGCCGAGCTGTGACATCCGGGGGCGCGGAGAGAGAAAATCCCTCCCCCCGAGCCGGTCCTTGATAGACTGCCGGTCTTCCGAAGAACAGCGAGCCGCGGCCATCGGTAGGCGCGGTGGCACCGGCCAGGAACTCCAAAGCAGAGGGGCCGGTTGAATCGAGCTTTCGAGGAGAACGATATGAAGATCCGCAAGGTGGGAGTGGTCGGCTGCGGCCTGATGGGAGCCGGCATCGCCGAAGTGGTGGCCCGATCCGGTTACGAGACGGTGGTCCGAGAGGTCAGCGAAGAGCTGCTGGAGAAGGGGATGGCACGGATCCAGCGCTCGTTGGACCGGGCGGTGAGCAAGGGCAAGCTGGAGGATGCAGAGCGGGAGAAGGCTCTGGGCCGTATCACCGACACCGTCTCCCTGGAGCAGCTCGGGGACTGCGATCTGGTCATCGAAGCCATCGTCGAGAGCTTCGAAGAGAAGCGCAAGACCTTCATCGCCCTCGACCGGGCGGTGCAGGGAGACGCTCTCTTCGCCAGCAACACGTCGTCCCTGACCATCACCCAGCTGGCGGTGACCACCAACCGGCCGGAACGCTTCGTCGGGCTGCATTTCTTCAACCCGGTGCCGGTGATGGAGCTGGTCGAGGTGGTGGGCACGCTGCTCACCGATGCTGAGAGCTTGGAGCAGGCGGGAGAGTTCGTCTCATCCTTGGGCAAGACCCCAGTGGCCTGCTCCGATCGCTCGGGCTTCATCGTCAATCGCCTGCTGGTGCCCTATCTGCTGGACGCCGTGCGGGCTTACGAGGAAGGCCTGGGCACCCTGGAGGACATCGACACCGCCATGCGCCTCGGCTGCTCCTATCCCATGGGGCCCTTCAAGCTCCTGGACTTCGTCGGCCTCGACACCACCTACAACATCGCCAACATCATGTTCGAGGAATTCCGGGAGAAGCGCTTCGCGCCGCCGCCGCTGCTCAAGCAGATGGTCACCGCCGGCCGCCTGGGACGCAAGAGCGGCCGGGGCTTCTACGATTACTCGCAGAAAGACAAGGGCGCCAAGAACGGCAAGGGGAAGAAGTAGGCGCGGTTCTCTCCCGGGGGGCGTCCACTTTGTCCGTGTACGAGCCCGAGGGGGACCTGCTAGACTCATGCTTTTCCAGGGCTCGGTGGGGAAGTTGTCTCGCTCCCATCGACCCGCGACACCACCTAAGGAGGAGATGTCTCAGCGAGCACCAGGGTTCCGGAGCCTCTTGCCGACCGCCGATCTCGGCGTTGCGGCCTCGTTTCGTCCCGCCCGGGCTTGTCGCCCTTCTGAAGCTCCGGCGTCGTCTCGGCGCCTCGAACCTCTGGTGAACCCACCCTGCGCATGACCGCTCAAAAAACCGAACAGCCTACTGAAGCACTCTCGCCCAAGGTTTCGGCCTCCGAGGTTACGGCGCCCGAAGTTGCCGCCTCCGAGGTCGCCGCACCGGAGGGCGAGATCTCCACCGCCCGGCTGACCCTGGCGGAGGAGAGCCTGGACGCCCTTTTCGGCACCCACGACGAGAACCTGCGGCGTATTGAAACCGCCTTCGGGGTCGAGATGGGAGCCCGCGGCACCGAGCTCCAGATCACCGGCCTGACGCCGGATGTGAAGCACGTGAGCCGGCTCATGGAGCAGCTCCGGGAGCTGGTGCAGACCGGCTACCGCCTGCGTCCCGGCGACGTCCGCACCGCCATCCGGGTCTCCCGGGAAGACTCCCGGGTCTCCCTGGTGGACTTTTTCCGCCCGGAGGGCCTGGAGGCCGCTGCCCGGCGGCTGATCCAGCCCCGCACCCTGCGCCAGCAGCTCTATTTGCAGGCCATGGCGGAGCACGACCTGGTGATCTCCATCGGTCCCGCCGGCACCGGCAAGACCTATCTGGCGGTGGCCATGGCGGCGGCGGCGCTGATGGACAAGAAGGTGCGCCGCATCGTCCTCGCTCGGCCGGCGGTGGAGGCGGGGGAGAAGCTCGGCTTCCTGCCCGGCGATCTGGTGGAGAAGGTCAATCCCTATTTGCGGCCTCTCCACGACGCTCTCTACGACATCATCGGCTACGAGAAGGTGGGTCGCATGATGGAGAAGGGGATCATCGAGGTGGCGCCCATCGCCTTCATGCGCGGGCGAACCCTCAACGACAGCTTCATCATTTTGGACGAGGCCCAGAACACCACCAGTGAACAGATGAAAATGTTCCTCACCCGCATCGGATTCGGCTCCAAGGCGGTGATCAACGGGGATATTACCCAGGTGGATCTGCCTCAGGGGCGGCGCTCCGGGCTGGATGAGGCCCGCAGGGTGCTGCAGGGAGTCCAGGGCATTGCCTTCCAGCACTTCGATCAGCGGGACGTGGTGCGCCACCCCCTGGTGCAGAAGGTGGTGCAGGCTTACGAGGTCTTCGAGCTGCGCCGGGAGGCGGAGCGGGAGAGCCGGCGGGCAGCGGCGCGGGAAGGGCGCTCCGAGGAACGCGATTCGCCGCGGCCGGAGAAGGGTCGCCAGGACGGCTCGCCGCAGGAGGATTCCTGAGCCCCCGGTGGCGGGGGAACGACCATGACGAACGGAACCGGCAAGACCACCACCCGGAAGAAGGCTCAAAACGGCTTCTGGACGCGCTGGAGCCAGGGCCTGGAGCGGGGCAGAGCGCGGCTGCTGGAAGCCCAGGCTCCCTGGCTGCTGGTCTTTGTTCTGCTGGCCACCTGGGCGCTGGTGCCCCACAGCGGGCTCGGCGTCTTCGACGGCGAGTCCCTGGGGGAAGGAGCTATCGCGCCGCGGGATTTCGTCGCACCGGTGGATCTGCCCCTCGAGGACCTGGCCACCACCGAGGAAAAGCGCCGCAAGGCCCGGGAAGACGTGCTGCCGGTCTACGACTTCGACTCCGGGCTGGCAGCGGAGCTCGATCAGCGCTTCCAGCGGCTCTTCGCCCGCGGCCGCGAACTGCTGGCGGAGACGCCGCCGGAGCGCCAGGGCAGTGATCCCCTGCGAGAACGGGTGGTGGCGGAGCTGGAGGGCTTCGCCGGGCTCAAGGTGGACCCGGCGGCCCTGGCCTTGCTCTACCGCGACAGCTTCTCCATGGACCTGGAGGACCGCATCCGCGGGGTGCTGGCGGAGGTGCTTCGGCTCGGCGTGGTGAGCTCGAAGAACCTCCTCTTGGACAATCGGGTCCGGGGTGTCACCCTTCTGGACCTGCGTACCGGCACCGAGCGCCGCCACCTCGACCTCTACGACCACTTGGGCTATCCTGACGAGGTGCGCGATTTCGTCGCTGCTGAAGTCCGCCGCTGGCCGGCCTTGAACAACCAGCAGCGGCAGGTGGTGGTGGATCTGATCACCGCCAACATCTCCCCAAACCTCAACCCCAACAGCGCCGAGACCTTGGCCCGGCGGGATGCCGCCGCCGCCGCCGCCGAGCCGGTCTTCGTCCAGATCCGCCGTGGTCAGGTGATCGTCCGCAAGGGGGACCAGATCGACGCCGCCGCCGCTCGCACCATCCAGACCCTGACCCGCCAGAATCGCTCCTCCGGCAATCTCCTACCCTTGCTCGGCAGCTTTCTGCTGGCGCTGCTGGCGGCGTCGGTGCTGTGGCTCGGCCTGAGGGACGAGAGCCCGGCGGGGCAGAGTCGGGTGCGGCTGTTCAACGAATGCCTGCTCTTCCTCATCGCCGGCATCCTCGGCGCCAGCTTTGGCTTCCAGCTCGCCCGCAGCCTCAGTGCCACCATCGAGGCGGACCCCCTCAACTCCATGAACAGCTACCTCTTCGCCGTCCCCTTCGCCTCCCTGGCGGTGGTCTCGCGGCTCTTGGGAAGCCGCAATACGGCGCTGTGGGTGACCCTGGTCTTCTCCGTGCTCACCGCCGGCATCGCTCCCGACGGTAGCCGGTGGCTGGGGCTCTTCTGCCTGGCGGGATCGCTGACGGCGATCTTCACCCTCGACCGCTTCCAATTCAAGCAGCGCCTGGTGATGGTGCGCGCCGGCGTCATCATCGGACTCGCCAACGCCGTCTTCATCCTGGTGGCGGCGGCCCTGTCCAATGCCGATGAGCTCTCTCTGTCGCGGCTCGGCTTCGATCTCGCCTGCGGCCTGCTGGGGGGCCTCATCGTCGGCGGCGTGGCGAGCTTCGCCGTGCCCATTCTCGAGTCCTTGCTCTCTCTGACCACCGACATCAAGCTGGTGGAGCTGAGCAACACCAACCTGCCGTTGCTGCGCCGTCTGGCCTTCGAGGCGCCGGGATCCTTCCAGCATTCACTGATGGTGGCCAATCTGGCCAAAGCCGGCTGCGAGGCGATCAACGCCGACGCCGTCCTCGCCTACACCGGAGCCCTCTACCACGACATCGGCAAGGTGGAGCGCTCCGAATACTTCATCGAGAATCAGCGCGGCGGACGCAACCCCCACGACAAGCTCTCGCCCTCCATGAGCACCCTGGTGCTGGTCAACCATGTCAAGTTCGGCCTCGAGCTGGCGCGCTCCTATAATTTGCCGCCGCCGCTGCGGGACGCCATCGCCCAGCATCACGGCACCCGCCGCATCACCTTCTTCTACAACAAGGCGAAGGAGAAGGCGCACTGTGAGGACGAGGTGCGGGAAGCGGACTTCCGCTATCCCGGACCCAAACCCCAGACCAAGGTGATGGGGGTGCTGATGCTCGCCGACGGCGTCGAAGCCGCCAGCCGCACGCTGGTGGAGCCCACGGAGCAGAAGATTCGCGAGCTGATTCGCAAGATCGTCGAGGATTGCCTCAAGGACGGCCAGCTGGACGAGACCGATCTGACCCTGGCGGATATCCGCATGGTCTCCCAGGCCTTCCACCGGGTGCTGTCGAATATCTACCACCGGCGCATCGACTATCCCGGCTTCGACTTCAACCAGAAGGACGGGAAGACCGCCCGGCTGACGGCGGCGGAAGAAGCCCAGGTGCAGGAGGCGAAGGCATCGTGACCGACGCGTTCCCGGCCCCTTCGTCGACCAACCTCGGGCCCGAATCTTGAGCTCCGAACCTCCCTCTATCGGCCCCAGCCCGGACTCCCTGCGCGGCTCCGGCTGCGAGGTGGCGATCCAGAACCCCTGCCGCTATCCCCAGGTGCGGGTGCGCGCTCTGCGTCCCTGGGTGCAGGCGTTGGTGGCGGAGCTGGCCCCGGAGGCCGCTAGCCTCGGCCTGCGCTTCACCAGCGACCGGGAGCTGCGGCGGCTCAATCGGACCTACCGCGGCAAGGACCGGCCCACCGATGTGCTCTCCTTCCCCGGTGACCTGTCGGTCTCCGAAGAGGGGGCCGCCGAAGGTGGGGAGGGGCATCTGGGAGATGTGGCCATCTCCGTGCCCACGGCCCGGCGCCAGGCCGCGGCGGCGGGCCACGCCGCGGGGCGAGAATTGCGTTTGTTGACTTTGCACGGCGTTCTGCACTGTCTCGGCTACGACCACGAAACCGACGACGGCACCATGGAAAGGTTGGAGCGGCGCCTTCGCCGGCGTTGGCTCGAGGAGGAATAAGGCCCTGTCCACATCGATCTTGATCACCGGTGTCGCGACGGCAACCGTCGCGCTCTGTCTTACCGCTGTGCTCTCCGCCATGCTCGAGCGCAGCGGACCCATTCGCCTGCGCCATTGGATCGAGGAAGCCCAGGGCGCGATGCGCAAGCTCTACAAGTCGCCGCGCCAATTCGAGGCTTTCTGCTTCCTGCTCAGCGTGGTGGCCAAGGTCACCCCAGCGGTGCTTTTTCTCTTTCTGGTGCCCTTGGTGGGACCGGTGGAGAGCGTGCGCAGCTGGTTGGTGGGGCTGGGCATCACCCTGGTGGCCGTGGCGGCGGTGGAATACCTCAACCGGCGCCTGGTGAGCCAGGACCCGGAGGGCGTCCTGCGCGGCCTCACTCGGGCCTATTCACTGGCCCGCATGCTGTTCACGCCGCTCCTCGGCTTGACCGCGGCGTTCATGCCCCGGCGGGATCTCCAGCGTCTCGAGGAAGATGACGACGAGGTCTCCGACGAAGAGATCAACGCCTTCATCGACGTCGGCACCCGAGAGGGCATCCTCGATCACCACGAGGGCGAGTTGGTGCGCAGCGTGGTGGATTTCGGCGACACCCTGGTGCGCAGCGTCATGACCCCGCGCATCGACCTGGTGTGTGCTTCGGTGGAGTCTTCCCTCGACGAGGTGGCGGAGATCTTCGCCGAATCCACCCATTCGCGGATCCCTCTCTACCGGCGCTCCATCGACCAGATCGTCGGCGTCCTGCACCTGCGGGATCTGCTGCGGGGTATGCGCGGCGAGCCCCAGCCGCCGCTCCAGAAGCTCGCCAAACCCATCTGGTTGGTGCCCGAGACCAAGCCGTTGGACGAGGTGCTCAAAGAGCTCCAGGAGCGCCGCCAGCAGCTGGCGGTGGTGGTGGACGAGTACGGCGGCACCGCCGGACTGGTGACCATCGAGGATCTGCTGGAAGAGATCGTCGGCGAAATCGTCGACTCCGACGAAGAGCTGCCGCCACAGATCCAGCGCCTACCCGATGGTGGCTGGCTCTTCGATGGTCGCATGCGCATCGAGGAGTTGGAGCGTATCTTCAGCATCACCTTCGACGACGAGCCCTACGACACCGTCGGCGGACTGGTCTTCACCACCTTCGGCTATGTGCCGGAGCCCGGGGAGGTCACGGAAACCCAGGGGCTGCGCCTCACCGTCGAGGCGGTGGACGAGCGCCGGGTGCAGACGGTGCGGGCGGAGAAGGTGGCCATGGACGAGGTCGAGGAGGAGGTCGGCGATGGCGAGTGATGCGCCGGGCCCTGCTTCGACAGACGGAGCCTCGGTGGGCGGAGCCTCGGCGGACGGAGCCTCGGAGTCCCCTCGCAGCGGCACCGTGGCCCTGGTAGGCCGCCCCAACGCCGGCAAATCGACCCTGCTCAACCGGCTGTTGGGGGAGAAGGTGGCCATCGTCTCCGACAAACCCCAGACCACCCGCCATCGCATCGTGGGCATCCACAGCGAGGAGCGGGGGCAAATCGTCTTCTACGACACCCCCGGGGTGCACAAACCCCTCTACCGGATGAATCGGGCGATGGTCTCCCACGCCACCGATTCCCTCAACGGCGCCGACGTGGTCTGCCTGCTGGTGGATGCCTCCCAAAGCTTCGGCTCCGGGGACCAATACCTCCTCGACCTGGTGGAGCGTAGCGAGGGGCCGAAGCTGCTGCTGCTCAACAAGATCGACCAGATCGACAAGCGCCGGCTGCTGCCGCTCCTCGAACGCTATGGCGCCACCGGCCTGTTCGAGGAGCTGATCCCCATCAGCGCCCTCCGCGGCGAGGGAGCGGAGATCGTCCTGGAAGAGCTCTTCCGGCGCCTGCCGGAGGGACCCCCGCTCTACGATTCGGAGTTGCTGACAGTGCATCCGGAGCGCTTCCTGGTGGCGGAGCGCATCCGCGAGAAGGTGCTGGAACAAACTCGAGACGAGATTCCCTTCACGTCCGCCGTGCTCCTGGATCGCTGGGAAGAGGACGACGCCACCGGCCTGGTGCGCATCTTCGCCACGGTGCTGGTGGAGAAGCCCGGGCAGAAGAGCATCGTCATCGGTCGCCAGGGCCGGCGCATCAAGTCCATCGGCATGGCCGCCCGCAAGGATCTGGAGGAGTACCTGGAGCGTCGGGTCTACCTCGATCTACAGGTGCGCCTGGAGCCCGATTGGCGGGAGAACCAGCGCCTGTTGACGGAGCTCGACCGCGACCTCCACGGTCGCCTCGACTGACTCCCGGGGAACCTGCGAAACTCTTTCCTCCCTTCCCTTTACAGCTCATTCTCCAGGGGGAGTCCGTGGTACGCTCCCCTCGATGGAAGCAGAGCTGACACCCCGTATGCGCCGTCTCGAAGTGACGGTTCGCCGCCTCGTACGCCGAGAAGCCCGCCAGGGCCTGATCAAGGTTCTGAGCAAGGTGCGCCCGGAGGACGTGGCCGTGCTCCTGCGCGGCCTCACCCCCGCGGAACAGCTGCAGGTCTTCGGCATCCTGATGAAAGAGTTCCCCGACGCCGTGGTGGACGTGCTGACGGAGGTCAGCCCGAACCAGCGGCTGGAGCTGATGGAGCGGCTCACCCCGGACCAGATCGGCGCCATCGTCGAGCGGGCGCCGGTGGACGACGCCGTCTTCCTCATCGAGAGCCTGCCTTCGGAGCTGCGGGATCGGGTCCTGGACCTGGTGGACGTCAAGGACCTGAAGGAGGTCCGCAGCCAGCTCACCTATGCCGACGACACCGCCGGCCGGATCATGGACACCGGCTACTTCGCGGTCACCGAAGAGACCACGGTGGGGGAGGCCATCGCCGCCCTGCGGGAGCAGCAGGAGGTAGAGATGATCTTCTACCTCTACGTCATCGACGACGTCGGCCACCTGCGGGGCGTCACCTCGCTGCGCCAGCTGCTGTTGCGGCGGCCGGAGCGCACCCTCGGCGACATCATGCAGTCGGACCTGATCAAGGTCTCCACCGACACCGATCAGGAAGTGGTGGCCCAGCTGGCGGCGCGCTACGACCTGCTGGCGATCCCGGTCACCGACGACTCCAACCGGCTGGTGGGCATCGTCACCGTCGACGACATCGTCGACGTGGTGCGCGAGGAGGCCACCGAAGACTTCTACAAGATGGTCGGTACCTCCGACGACGAGCTCCAATACTCCGAGCGCTCGTGGAAGGTGGCGGGGATCCGGCTGCCTTGGCTGCTGGTCAACCTGGTGGGCCTGCTGCTCACCGGCGTGCTGCTCCAGCACTTCCAGTCCATTCACGCCGAGGCCCTCTTCCTCCTCGCCTTCGTGCCGGCGATCATGGGTATGGCGGGCAACAGCGGCACCCAGACCTCCACCATCACCGTCCGCGGCATCGCCACCGGCCGGTTGGCGGCCTCCTCCGGTCGCGTGCGCCACTTCGTCTGGCAGCAGCTCAAGGTCGGTCTCCTGCTGGGGTTGATCACCGGTCTGTGTAAAGAGCACATAGATTCTGTTCATAAAATAGCAGAAGTTATCGAACGTTTTAAGGAAAAAACTGGAAATTACCCATTCATAGAGAATTGGTCAAACGTGGAAGAGGGTTACGTAGCTGT
>JAXHTF010000107.1 GCA_034211275.1 Acidobacteriota bacterium | reverse complement strand
GACGTCTCTAGCGCTGAAGACTCAGGCCGACCACGGAGACGGTCCGCTCGCCTTGGAAGAGCTGCCCAAGAGCCCGGCCTTCCAGGACCAGAGTGCGAGTGCCCGGCGGCACCACGTCCCGGAAGCGGTCGCGGTCGAAGCGGATGTGGAGGTCCGGCGTGCCGTCACTGTCAAAATCGCCGACTTCGGCAAAGCCAGCTTCCGGAACGATGGGGGAGGAGAGAGTGTTGCCGTCCACCGTCGTGATCTTCAGGGTGTCGGGCTCGATGGTGCTGGCATCGCCGTTCCCCTGAGGCTCGATGTAGGCGTCGACGAAGCGTCCACGGGCCAGATAATTGATCGGCTCCGGCATGTACTCCACCGTCGCCTGGGCCAGCCCCGGCGTGCCTGTGACCACCGTGGAAAGGGTGGTGAGCCGCTGGTACCGGGGCACCAGCTCAGAAGAGGAGGGCTCGTGGGCGTAGAGGCTGTCACCGGGTGCGGTCTTGCTCGCCTCGGTGCTCGTGGCGATGGCCTCGATGCTGTAGGTTCCATCTTCCGTGTAGGCGTCGAAGAGGGCGGAGTAGATACCGTCACCGGCCTGGGTGTCGCCATGGGCTGCGTCGCCGTCATCGAAGAAGGAGACCGGTGCCGAGGAGCCGTCCGGACGGAGCATGGTGCCCTGGAGCTCTACCGCCAGCACCGGCTTCCCATCGAAGGTCGGGGTCGCCTCCAGCACTAGGGGCTGCGGATAGACCGGATCCGCAGGGTTGGCCGCCAGCAGCAGCTGGGCACCGGCATGCTCCGCGAAGGCCTGGGCTTCGATCACGCCGGAGATCACTGTGCCGGCGGACGCGACCATGGACCAGATGCCAGGCTCAGGATTGCGGACTTCGAACAGTCGGCTGTTGATGTCCGTGGCGAAGTCGATGTCCGGATCGCCGGCGGCCACCTGCTCGTCGATCATCTCGCCGCTGGGCGATTCTAAGGCCAGATCGATTTGATCCCCCGCTTCTCCAAGAGCTAGCGAGAAGGTTGCACTGGTTGCACCTTCTTCAACCAAGACCGGTAGCGCTAGGACCTGGCCAGAGCTCAAGGTGGTTTCGACCCGGTAGAGAAGACCACGACCCTGGCTCTCTGCCACTACCCGAAGGTAGAGGCCGACCAGACGTGACGAATCGTCGACACGGTAATACTTGCCGGAGGTAGCCTGAGCGATGTCTTGGAGCGTCGCCTGCCCCGATGCGGAAATCCCGTTGCCCACGCCGACGGTCATCACCGTGACGCCTTCTGATCGGATCGCCGGAAGCGCGCTCATGGGTGCCGTTCCGCAATTGTGATCGCCGTCGCTGAGCAAAACCATCACCTCATTGCAGGACCGGTCAGATCTGGCTTGAATGGCGCTTAGGCCCGCCAGCAGGCCACCGCCGATGTTGGTGCTGCCCGTCGCACTGAGCCCGTCAATGACATTCTTCGCGGCGGTCCGGACCGCACGGTCGTCGATGGTCGTGAGGGGATAGTCCACGGAGGTGGAGCAAGAGAAAGAGGCGACGCCGATGCTACTGCCATCCTTGAGCCGGCCGACGAAGAGCTTGCCTCCCCGCTTGGCGAACTCCAGTCGGTTCTGGGACGCCATGCTGCCGGAACGGTCGATCACCAGCATCGCGCGAAGGTCTGTGGCGCCGGCGCCAAAGCTCACCGAATGAGGCGTAGGAGGCGTCTCGTCGGGCAGACCAGAGGGGGGCGTGGCGGAGCGGGTTGGATGGTCCGCTATGGTGGACCAAGCCGAAGTGCCGTGGGTGGTGTCCTGCCACGTGTCCCCGTTAGGATCGTGGTTGGAGTCCACGCAGAGCTCCTTCATGCTGAACTGACCGTTTCCAGCCGGGAAGTTCCCGCCCTTGGTGAAGAAGTTGTCCATCAGCGAGTACGACAAATCCATCTGGCTCGGTGAGGCGGGACAACCTGCGTTCTCGCCCCCGGGGCCAGAGTATTCATCCTGAACATTGAAGGCATGGTGAATGTGCTCGTGAGCGATGGTGAATGCATCGCCGTCGGCCCCTTGGCGCTGCTGGAAGTTGCTGTCGAAGTAGAGATTCACGTGCTGACCGCGTTCTCCATACCGACCGTAGGTGGCATGGGCTCGATCTCTACCCGGGTGTACCCAATACTCTGCGATCTCGGAAGCCCCGCTGTTGTTGACGATCGTCACGGTGCCGAAACGCTGCTGGCCGTCGAGAGCATCGGCGAAGACGTTGCTGCCGGCCTCAAAAGCCTGTCGGATCTGCTCCAGTTCCTCTTCAGTGGCGTCGAACCGCACCGAGACGCAGAAGTCGTAAACGCCATTGTCGAACTTACCGCTTCCGCCATAGCTTGTTGTTGGCAACACAAACATGCACGCTGCTAAGAGCAGGTGGCAAAGCACAGCGCATGGTTTGGCTTGGAGTAGTGAACCCATAATCAAGTAACTCCTGTGTGTATCTGTTAGCAGGTACTGACCCTCTTGTATTAGACAGCGGAGCTTCGGAAGTGGAGAGGTCAAAGGGCCCTGATGCATCGTCGTCGAGAGCCGCCACAGATGCAGAGTTCTTACCGGGTGGAAGAACTCTGCGCCCTTCGTCAACGAGCGGCGAGAGATCTTGGCCCTTGAACGGTAAACTCAAGTCTGTTCTTGGATCGGAGGCCCACTGACGCCAGCCGAAGAAGGAGCCCCATGCGCCACCCCTCAGCCCCAATCTCAGCTCCAAACCTCGCCACCCTCATCACCTCGGCCGCGATCCTCCTCCTCGCCGCGATCCCAGCCCAAGCCACCCCCATCAAGGCCACCGTCAAAGACGTCTCCGGCCGCCCTCTGCCGGAGATCCAGGTCACAGCCACGGGCTTAGGCGAAAGCGGCTGGAGCGCTGAGGCCACCACCGACCGCAAGGGCAGGTTCGAGATCGACGTGCCGGAGGATGGGACGGGGGTGCAGCTAGAGTTGGTGAAGGAGGGGTATCGGGAGCTGGTGCGGCATGTGCGGGCTCAGGATTTGGCGGAGGCGGGGAGGCGGGGGTTGAAGTTGAAGCTGACGATGCTGGGGGAGGAGGAGCTGGGGCGGTTTGATGCGGAGGCTGCGGGGCGGCCCAAGGGGGAGCAGGGGTTCTCCGGGGCGACGGCGGCGTGGGAGGTTTATGAGCGGGGGCTGCGGGCTCACGAGGCGGGGCGGCCGGAGGATGCTCGGATCCTCTTCGAGCAGGCGCTGGACATGGAACCGCTGCTGCCGCCGGCCAATGCCGCCATGGCCCTCTACCACCTCGACGACGGCGAGCCGGCCCAGGCGGTGACCTCGGCGGAGCTCTTCCTGGCCCATGCGGATGCCGGGTCTTCCAGCTCCGCCATGACCACCGAGGTCAAAAAGATCCGCCGCGACGCCCTCTTCGCGCTGGGGGATTGCGACCGCGCCTTGCCGGCGGCGCTGGAGTTGCTGGAGAGGGAACCGCGGGACTTTTCCGGCCTGCAGGTCAAATACGGCTGCCTCGTCGCCCAGGGGGAGACGGTGGAGGCGGCGGAGGCGTTGGAGGAGCTGTCCCAGGCGGATTCGCTGCTGGGGTCGGCCATTCTGCTCCACAACCTGGCGGTGGGGCAGTTCAAGGCCGGGGAGCGGGAGAAGGCGGCGCGGACCTTCGAGGCGGCGTTGGAGCTGGATCCGGAAATGGCGTCGGCGTGGGGTGGCCTGGCCAAGAGCCACGTGCTGGACAAGCGCTACGAGGAAGCGGCGCAGGCCGCCACCCAATACTTGCGGCGCCGGCCGATGGATGCCGAAGGCCTCGCCATCCGCTACGACTCGCTAGAAGCCCTAGGGCGCCATGACGAAGCGGCGCCGGTGCTCGACGAGTTGGCCGAAATCGATGCCACCCCCCTCACCGCCCGCCGCCTGCACCAGGCCGGCTACCGGCTGGCGGAGCGGGGGCACACCGCGGAGTCCCGGCCGTATTTCGAGCGCGCTGCTGCCATGGACCCGGAGCTGACCATCGCCCGGCGAGCCCTGGCCATCGCCTGCTACCGGTTGGAGGACTATCAATGCTCGCTGGAAGTCTCCGCCGACCTGCTGGCGGAGAACCCGGAGGACGAGCAAGCGCGGCTGCAGATGGAGAAGGCTCGGCGGGCGTTGCGGAGCCCTTGAGGCGGGGCTTCGGAGGCGCCTAGAAGCCCGGCGCCCGCCGGCAGCGAATCAGCAGCGATTTCTCCAAGGCCGCCTCCCGCAGTGGGCGCACCCTTTTGTTGTAGTCGGGATCTTCTACCAGGCTCTGGAACGCCTCCCAGCTGGGATAGCGGACCACGAAGAAGAGGTCGGCGTCGAAGTCGCCGAGGGCCTGCTCGGGCTCGAAAGCGTCGAGCACCCGGGCGCCTAGACGCTGGACGAAGGGCCGCGCGGCGCGGGCATACTCGGAGTATTTCTCGGCGCCGCCCTGCGGTTTGAACCACAGGGCGTTGAGCATGTAAACGGCCTCCTCCTGGTCTGGGGTGCGGGACTCGTCCGCCTCGTGCGCCTTCGTTGCCATCTCGTCAGCGCCCGCCCGCCGCCGGAGAATCCGCAGCCTCCAAGGGGAAGAGGGCCCCGAAGAGATCGTCGTAGCGGTGCTGCCAGAAAGACCACCCGAAGGCGTCGGTGTGCTCCCGGCCCTGGACCTGGTGGCCCCGTTCTTTGAGCTGCTGGGAGAGATAACGATTGGCGGCGGGGATGTCCCAGGCTTCGATCTCGCTGTAGGGATCGTATTTGCCCCAGTCGACGTAGAAGCTCAGCTGCGGCGCGTCGTCGCCGGTGGGGAGCTCCTCGAGGAGCTGATCGGCGGTGACCTCGCTGAGCATGAAGGTGGAGTGAACGCCGGCCTGGGCCACCAGGTCGGGCTGGCGAAAGGTGAGGGTGACGGCGACGCCTCCGAGGAAGCCGAAGCCAACGTGGGCGCGGGCCTGGGGATCGTCTTCTAGGCGATAGGTTTCTTCCAAGAAGGGCAGGACCTCGGTCTCCATCATCTGGACATATTTCGCCAGGTTGGGGCCAAAGACCTCCGCCCCCCGAGAGCCCTCCGTCAGATGGACGAAGGCCGCCACGAAGGGGGCGGCGCTGGTGCCGGCGATGCCGTCCAGGGCGCGCCGGAGGTCACCTTCCGCCAACGCCTGGCCGCCGCCGTGGATCAAGGCCAGAGGATAGTCCGACGAGCCTTCCTCGTAGCCGTGGGGGAGATAGACCTCCACCTTGCGCGGCACCTCGAAGGCCTCGCTGGGGATTTCGTGGGTCTCCCAGCGACCCTCGAGCTCTGCAGCCAGATAGTCCACCGCCGGCGCCTGGGGCATCACTAGCCGGGAACGCTCACCGCCCTGATACGGGGATTTGGCGGGATTTCCGGGATCGAGGACGTCCTCGTCGAAGTTGCGGATGAACTTGTAGGAGACCTGGGCGTCGGGCTCCAGCCGATGGCTCCAATGGAAAAGGTCGGTGCCCGGGGCTCGGTGCATGGGCTCCTCGATGCGGTCACCGATCATGTCGCCGGCGAGGGAGACGTCCTGGGCGTCACCGCGGTAGAGGAAGTGCACCCACCCGGAGTCCTCAATCCAGGGGAAGCTGGGGATGGACTCCATCAGCTGGTCCACCGCCTGGCTCTTGTCGTCCGCCGCAGCGATCCCTTCCAACGCCTTCGCCAGGGGCGAGCCGGCGGGGGGCAGGCCGGCGACGCGCTCGGTGCCGCTGGCGCTGCTGCCCTCGGCGGGGCGCACCGCGATGCTGGCGATCTCGCTCATGCTGCGGGCGTAGATGCGGCCGCCGGCGAGGCTCGGCGGGGTCCACGAGACGTCGCCGAAGAGGTCGAGCTCGGCGAGCTCGATGTATTGCTCCGGCGAGGGCTGGATGAGGTGCAGCGAACCTTTTTTGGTGAGCACCACCAGGCGGTCTCCGGCAACGGTGGGGAAGCCGTCGCCGGGCTCTCGGGAGCGCCAGCGGATCTCGCCGGTGGCGGCGTCGACGCAGGTAAAGATTCGGGTGGTGTAGCCGTAAATGTGGCCGTCGTAGTAGACCGGCACCACGTAGGTATTGCCCAGCACCCGCTTGGACCACAGCTCCTCGACGCTCCAGGTGCCGTCCTTGGAGGCCTGCACCTGGAGCACCTTGGACTCATGGCGGGCATGGTTGAGGAAGAGGCGTCCCGGGCCGGCGGGGACGGGGTTGAGGGCGCCGTTGCCGCTGGCGCTCATGTCGACGAAGAACTCGTGGGACCACAGCTCCTCACCGGTAGTGGGGTCGAGGGCGGCCAATTTGCGGTCGCCGGGGATCAGCAGCTGGTGGCCGCCTTCGGAGCCCGGGTCGGGATCCCAAACCAGCGGACTCTGGTAGTTGACGCCGTCGTCCACGGCGGTCCAGCGATGCTCGCCGGTGGCGGGATCGAAGGCCGCCACGGTACGGCTGGTGGGCTGGGCGCTCTCGCCCCCCTCAGCGCCCCCCTCGGACGGGTTCTCCTCGGATGGGCTCTCTTCGGACTCGTCTCCCTCGGACGCCCCTCCTTCGGGCGTGCTGGGAGCGACGCCGATCTCCACGATGAGATGGCCGTCCACCAGCAGGGGCGAGGTGGAGAAGCCGTAGTGGGGTTTCTGAGCTTCCAAAGCCTCCGGCAGCATTAGCTTCCAAAGCTCCTCGCCGGTGGCGGTGTCGAGGGCGAAGAGCTCGCCCCGGGGAGCCAGGGCGAAGACCCTGCCGTCGGCCAGCAGGGGGGTGGAGATGGGGCCGTCGTGGGAACCGTCATGGCCGATGTAGGTGTCCGCGGCGGCGTAGGTCCAACGGCGCTCACCGGTGGAGGAGTCGAAGGCCACCACCTTGTCCTGGCCGCCCTCGGCGAAGAAGGCCACCGCCAGCCCGTCATCCACTACCACTCCCGAGTATCCGGGCCCCAGATCCTGCTTCCATTCCACCGCCAGGGCTGGATCCCGCAGCTGGGGAAGGCGGGGGTTGGCGTCGCTGCGGCCCTGGAAGACCGGGCCTCGAAAGCCGGGCCAGGAGACGCTGTCGGCGGTTTCCGAGGACATCCCATCGGCATGGCTGGGCAGGGCGACGCCAAGGCCGAGAAGGCAGAAGCACAAGACGAGGATCGAGAAGCGGAGCGTGGGCACCATGACGTTCATCTCCGAAAGTTGGCTGACCAGCGCAAAGTCTTTGGGTAGACCATCGCTGCAAAATGGCTGAGATTCGAGGCCGAGAGCTCAGACGGCTCGGCATCTGAAGTCGAGATGCCGCGTATTGTATGAGACCGGGCTCGTGGAAGGTATACGGTGCCCAGAGCTGGAGGTTCTGCTCAGCGCTCCGGGACTTTGCGCAGAAGAGGTGGCAGGCTCAAGAAACTCGTTCGAGCACTGCTGCCACTCCCTGGCCGACGCCGACGCAGAGGGTACAGAGGGCGTGGCGGCCATCGGCCTCCTCGAGCTGCAGCAGGGCGGTGGTGAGCAGACGGGCGCCGGACATACCCAGGGGATGGCCGAGGGCGATGGCGCCGCCGCTGGGATTGATCCGGGGATCGTCGTCGGCTAGCTCCAAGCTGCGGGTGCAGGCGAGCACCTGGGCGGCGAAGGCCTCGTTGATCTCGATGACGTCCATGGCGTCGAGATCGAGGCCGGCGCGCTCCAGGGCTCGGCGGCTGGCGGGCACCGGGCCGATGCCCATGATGCGTGGCTCCACCCCCACCACGGCGCTGGCCAGCAGCCGCGCTCGGGGCACCAGGCCGTGGCGCCGCAGCCCTTCCTCGGAAGCCAGCAGCAGGGCGGCGGCACCGTCGTTGAGGCCCGAGGCGTTGCCGGCGGTGACGGTACCTGGTTTTCCAGGGTTGGGCTCCGGCACGAAGACCGGCCGGAGCTTGGCCAAGGCCTCGGCGCTGGAATCAGGCCGGGGAAATTCATCGCGGTCGAAGACCAGGGGCTCCGCTTTGCGCCGGGGGACCTCCACCGCCACGATCTCCCGCGCCAGCCGGCCGCTCTCCCGGGCGGCGACGGCCTTGCGCTGGGAGGCGAGGGCGAAGGCGTCCTGGTCCTCGCGGGAAATGTCGTGCTCCCGCGCCAGATTCTCCGCCGTCTGGCCCATGGAATCGATGCCGTAGAGACGTTCCAGCCGCGGATTGACGAAGCGCCAGCCGAGGCTCGTGTCGTAGAGCTGGGAGTCCCGGCCAAAGGCTTTGGAAGCTTTGGAGAGAACGTAGGGGGCGCGGGTCATGTGTTCGACGCCGCCGGCCAGGATGACCTCCGCGTCACCGACGGCGAGGGCGCGGGCGGCAGCCACTACGGCGCTCAGCCCCGAGCCGCACAGCCGGTTGACGGTGAGCCCCGGCACCTCCGGCGGCAGCCCCGCCAGTAGCGACGCCATGCGGGCGACGTTGCGGCAATCCTCGCCGGCCTGGTTGGCGCAGCCCAGGATCACCTCGTCGACGGCGCCGGGATCGAGATCCGCCGACCGGTCCAGGAGCGCCCGCAACGGCACCGCGGCGAGGTCGTCGGTGCGCACCGGGGCCAGGCTCCCCCCCAGGCGGCCGATGGCGGTGCGCACGGCGTCCACCACGTAGACGGCGCCCAGGTTGCCGGTGCTCACTCTCCGGCTCCCTCCGGGGAGCGGTGGAAGCTGCCGCCGTCTCGGGCCAGGCGCCGCAGCAGAGGGCTGGGGCGGTAGCGGTCCTCGCCGTACTCCCGGTGCAGCGCTTCCAGATCCTCGAGGACGGCACCGGCGCCGAGCTCGTCGCACCAGGCCAGCAGACCCTTGGGATAGCGCACGCCGGTGGTCATGGCGAGATCGATGTCGGGAGCGCTGGCGACTCTCCAATGGACCGCGTCGGCGGCCTCGTTGATCAACATCACCAGCACCCGTCGAAAGATCTTCTTCGCGAGCTCGCGGTCGGGCTCCGGTGCGGGCCTTTCCGTGTCGTCCCGATAGTCGTAGAAGCCGCGCCCGCTCTTGCGTCCCAGCCGCCCGGCTTGCACCAGCCGCCGCTGCAGCAGGCTTGGGCGGTAGCGGGGGTCGTAGCCCATCTCGTGGAAGACCGTCTCGGTGACCTTGAGGCTGACGTCGTTGCCCACCAGGTCCATCAGCTCGAATGGCCCCATGGGGAAGCCTCCCAGCTCTTTCAGGGCCCAATCGACGGTGGCGGGGGAGGCGATGCCTTCCTCCACCAGGCGCAGGCTCTCGCCGTAGAAGGGCCGGGCCACCCGGTTGACGATGAAGCCGGGGGTGTCCTGGGCTTCCACCACCGTCTTGCCCCAGCGCTCCAACAGCTGGCGGAGAGTCGAGACCGTTTCCGCCGCGGTCTCCAAGCCGGGGATCACCTCCACCAGCGGCATCAGTGGGACGGGATTGAAGAAGTGGGCTCCCGCCACCCGCACCGGCCGCTGGCAGGCGGCGCTCAAAGCGGTGACCGAGAGGGAGGAGGTGTTGGTGGCCAGCACCGCCTCCGGGGTGGTCACCTCTTCGAGCTGGCGGAAGACCTGCCGCTTGATCTCCAGATCCTCCACCACCGCTTCCACCACCACCGAGCAGGCGGAGAATCGCTCCATCCGGTTGCAGAGGCCGATGCGCTGGAGGATGGCTTCCGACTCGGCCTCGCTGAGCCGGCCCTTGTCCACCAACCGCCGGTGAATCTTGTGCAGATGCTGCCGCGCCGCCTCCCGCGCTTCGGCGTCGAGGTCGTAGAGCACCACCGGGTGACCGGCGGTGGCGGCGGTCTGGGCGATGCCGCGGCCCATGGTGCCGGCACCGACGACGCCGATGGTCTGGCGGGAGGGGTTGGCGTGGGGCTGGCTCATGGGTTGGCTCTTGTCCAGGAAGGCTGAGGCGTCAAGAAAGGCTCAGGCCTGATCAGGGCTGGATCTTGACCGATTCGAGGATCTGCTGGAAGGCCTCGGTGGCGGCGTCTTCCCCCTCCTGGGCACCGGACATGCCGAGGATGAAGAAGATGCTCCCCCGGGGGATCACCCACATGCGGTAGCGGACGGGATAGGCCGCCGGCCCCCCCTGCACCGTGTAGGTGGCGGTGAAGGTCGCAGCCTCAAGGCCGGAGACCTCGGTGGCGGTGACCGCTTGCTCCAGCTGGAAGTCCGGGAAGCCGCCGCGCATCTGATTGGAGATGATGGTGAGGATCTCCGGGGCGTCAAGGTCTCCCAGGGGCTGCCGGGAGCGCATCGCCACCTGCAGCGTCGGGTTGAGGCTGGAATGAGGCTGGGGATACTTCGCCACCACCGCCAGGGGCCGGCCGGAGAGCTCTTCGGCGGCGGTATTCAACAGCTCGTCATTCAGCCGGGTCTCCGGCTTGTCCGGCGACGGCTCGGCCTTGTGCAGGAAGACCCAGGACTCGGGCTTGGTCATCTCGAAGCCCACCATGGGGATGGTGAAGAGATCGCTCTCCTCCTCCGGCGCGGCTGAAGAGGCCGCCGGTGGGGGAGTGGTTTGTTGCTGAGTCTGGACCTGGAGCTGGGCGCTGGCGGGAATTGTCAGGAGGAGAACGGCCAGGACGGAGACGACGAGAAGGAAGCTCTTGAGCTGCATGAATTCACCTAGAAGAGTGTTCGGGGTCGGAGATCGAGTCGGGGGCGGTTGCGAGATCGCAACCTCAGACGGCATCCGATGATAGTGGCTGCTTCCGCCCCCATGCAAACCCGGCCGGTGCCGACCGGAAGGGCGCAAGCCGAGCTGGGACGATTCCAACCGGGGTGGCGGGCTCAGAAGGACCAAAAGACCGGGATGCAAACCGTGGCGAGGATCCAGAACAGAAGGTTGAGGGGAGCGCCGAAGCGCAGGAAGTCGGTGAAGCGGTAGCCACCGGGGCCGTAGACCATGAGGTTGGTCTGGTACCCCGTGGGGGTGAGGAAGGAGGCGGAGGCGGCGAAGCACACCGCCAGGATCAAGGGCTTGGGATCGACACCGAGGGACGCCGCCATGCTGATGGCCACCGGCGTCAGCACGATGGCGGCGGCGTTGTTGGTGACCAGCTCGGTGATGATGGAGGTGGCCAGATAGAGCACCGACACCGCCACCCAAGGCGCCCAGGCCTCCGGCATCCAAGAGCTCGGGGCAAGGACGATGGACGCGATCTTCTCCGCCAACCCGGTGTGGGTCATGGCGGCTCCCACCGGGATGAAGGCCGCGATGAAGACCACCACCGACCAATCGATGGCTCGATATCCATCCGCCGGGTTGATCACCTTGAGGGCGAAGAGCACGGCCACCGCCAGGAGCACGCCGAGCAGAATGTCGACGACGCCGGCGGCGGCGAGACCGACGATGGCCGGGATCAACACCAGGGGCAACCACCAGTACCTCTGGCGCCGTAGCTGGAGGTCGAGCTCGGAGGTGATGATCAGATCTCCATGGCTGCGCAGATCTTCGAGACGGTCCCGGGAGGTGATGAGCAGGAGAGTGTCCGAGAGCCGCAATCGCGCGCGGGCGATGCGCGTCCGCCGGGTCGAGTCGAGGTGCCGGATGGCGAGGACGAAGCCGCCGAAGTGGCGGCGGAAATCCGCCTCCTGGAGGGTTCGTCCGATGAGCCGGCTGCGCGGCGGAATCAACGCCTCCAGCACCACCCGGTCGCTGCCCAAGAGCTCTTCCTCGGTGAGCTTGACGTCGGTGAGCAGGGCGACCCCGAGATCCTCCCGCAACCGCGGCAAGCTCTCTACCGGGCAGCGCACGATGAGCAGATCCCCGACTTCGAGGGGCAGCCGGTGGAGCCGGTCCTCGAACCGCTGGGAGCCGCGGATCACCGTCAACACGGTGACGTCGTATTTGCGGCTGAGGTCGGAGTCGAGCACCGTCCGGCCCACCAGCTTGGATCCTTCGTCGACCCGCAGCTCGGTGAGAAATTCGTCCATCTTGTAGCTGACGGTGAGACTGCGGGTGGTGATGCGCGCCGGCAGAAAACGGGGCGCCACCACCAGGATGTAGATCAACCCCACGACCAGGAAAAGGCTACCCAGGGGCAGGAAGTCGAACATCGACAGGGCGCCGACCTCCGAGTCCTCGGCGATGGAGCTGACCAGCAGGTTGGTGGACGTGCCGATGAGGGTCAGGGTGCCGCCGATGATGGCGGCATAGGAGAGAGGGATGAGCACCCGGCTGGGGCTGAGCTGGAACCTGCGGCAGAGGTCCACCGCCAACGGAATGGTGATCACCACCACGGCGGTGTTGTTGAGGAAGCCGGACATCAACGCGACGGCCAGGAGCAGCACGGCGATGCCCAGCCACGGCCGCTTGCCGAAGCGCCGGCTCAGCCTCTCCGCGGCGACTTCCAAGAAGCCGGTCCGCACTAGGGCGTGGCTGAGGACGAAAAGACCGCCGATGGTCAGCACTCCAGGGTTGGAAAAACCCGCCACCGCCTGGTCGAGACTCACCAGGCCGCTGAGGGTGAGCAGCGAGAGCATGCACAGGGCGGTGACCTCCACCGGCAGCACTTCGAAGACGAAGAACGCGAAGGTGGCGGCGAGGAGCAGCAGCAACCAGATGGCTTCGGCACCCATGGTCGGCAGATCCTAGCAACCAGAGTGGCAGCCTGGGAAGCTGAGACGAGCTACTCGAAACGCGGCGTGAAGCGGTCGAGCACCGAGTACGGATCCGGCCAGGGCAGATCCCAACCGAGGGCGTGGGCGGCGTGGCGGGTCCAATAGGGATCCCACAGATGCATGCGGGCCAGGGCGCAGAGGTCCGCCCGGCCGGCGGCGAGGATGGTGTTGACGTCGGTGTAGGACGAAATATTGCCCACCGCCATGGTGGGAATCCCCACCTCGTGGCGTACCCGATCCGAGAACGGAGTTTGGAAGAGGCGGCCGTAGACGGGCTTGGCGTCGGGCACCGTCTGGCCGGCGGAGACATCCACCAGGTCGCAGTCGTGGGCCTTCAGCAACCGGGCGATCTCCACCGCGTCCTCCGGCTGATTGCCCCCGGGGGCCCAATCCACCGCCGAAATGCGCACGAAGATGGGCTTGTCTTCCGGCCACACCGCCCGCACCGCATCGAAGACCTCCAGCGGATAGCGCATGCGGTTCTCCAACGAGCCGCCGTACTCGTCCTGACGCTGGTTGGTGAGGGGGGAGAGGAAGGTGGCGAGGAGGTAGCCGTGGGCGCAGTGGAGCTCCAGCAGATCGAAGCCCGCCTCGTCAGCTCGGCGCGCGGCGGCGACAAAGTCGTCCCGCACCGCGTCCATGTCACCGTGATCCATCGCCTTGGGGACCTGGCTGTGCTCCAGGTAGGGAATGGGGGAGGCGGCGAGGAGGGGCCAGGCCCCTTCTTCCAGCGGCTCGTCAATGCCTTCCCAGGCCAGCTTGGTCGCTCCCTTGCGGCCGGCGTGGGCGAGCTGGACGCCGATCTTCGACGTCGTGTTCTCGTGCACGAAGTCGGTGATGCGGCGCCACGCAGTGACGTGCTCGTCCTGATAGAGCCCCGCACAACCCGGGGTGATCCGGGCTTCCCGGCTGATATCGGTCATCTCGGTGATCACCAGCCCGGCGCCGCCGACGGCGCGGCTGCCCAGATGCACCAGATGCCAGTCGTTGGGCCGGCCGTCCTCGGCGCTGTACTGGCACATGGCGGAGACCACCACCCGGTTGGGCAGCAGCAGTCCGCGAAGCTTGAAGGGGGTGAAGAGAGGCGGCGGCACTGGTTCCGTCGGGGCTGGTTTCGTCGGGGCTGGCTCCGGCAGGATCCGCTCACCGCTGCGCTCCTGGGCCTCCTCGGCGAACCAGCGGTCGATGTTGCGAACGTAGGCCGGATCCCGCAGCTTCAGGTCCTCATGGCTGATGCGCAGGCTGCGGGTCAGCAGGGTGAAGCCGAATTGCACCGGCGGCAGCTGGAAGTAGCGCTCGGTCTCCTCGAACCACTGCAGGCTCGCCTGCGCCGCCCGCTGCAGGCTCTCCACATCCGGTCGCCGTTCCTCCTCGTAGCGCTGCAGCGCCGCGTTCAGATCTGCTCCGGAAGTCTCGTCCTCGGCGAGATCCTGCAGGGTGTCGGCGAGGGCGATGGAATCCTCCAGCGCCAGCTTGGTGCCGGAGCCGACGGAGAAGTGCGCTGTGTGGGCGGCATCCCCCAACAGCACCATCTTGCCGTGGTGCCAATGCCCGTTCTTGATGGTGGGGAAGCGGCGCCACAGGGAGCGGTTCTTGATCAGCCCATGGCCGTCCAGCTGCTCGGCGAAGAGCTGCTGGCAGAAGGCCACGGTGGCGTCCTCGTCCTCGGGATCGAGACCGGCGGCGTGGAAAGTCTCGTCGGTGGTCTCGACGATGAAGGTGGAGCGAGCCTCGCCGTTCTCGGTGGGCTCGTATTGATAGGCGTGGGCCCGCCACAGCCCGTGGCGGTCTTCCTGGAAGTAGAAGGTGAAGGCGGGGAAGGGCTGGGTGGTGCCGAGCCACACGAAGCGGTTGGGGCGCCAGTCGATGGCGGGCTGGAAGTGCTCCGCGAAGGTCTCCCTGAACCGGCTATTCACCCCGTCCGCCGCCACCACCAGGTCCGCATCGGCCAAGAACCCCGCCGCCTCCGGGTCCACCTCCGACTCGTAGTCAATCTCCACCCCCAGCTCCCGGCAGCGCTGGGCGAGGATGTCGAGGAGGGTCTGGCGGGAGAGCCCGGCAAAGCCGTGACCGGTGGAGGAGAGGACGGTCCCCCGGTAGTGAATGTCGATGTCGTCCCAGTGGTAGAAGGCCCGGGTGATGGCGTCGTAGCTCTCCCGGTCGGCGTCGGCGAGGTTGTCCATGGTGGCGTCGGAGAAGACCACGCCGAAACCGAAGGTGTCGTCCGCCCGGTTGCGCTCATGCACCCGCACCCGATGCCCCGGATCCCGCTTTTTCATCAACAGCGCGAAGTACAGCCCCCCGGGGCCCCCGCCGACAATCTCGATCTTCATGCCAAACCCTCACTCATTCCCAATATCTCTTTGAGCACCAGCACACGAACGGTCCCAGCGGAGCCGGTCCTGTCGATCCGAGCACGGCGCGAACCCAACCCGAAGGGCGAGGAGCGACCGCAGGGAGCGGAACGTTTGAGCGCCGCGCGCAGAACTGACGGGACGGGCGGAGCCAAAACCACAATCGCCGGGCCTCAGGATGTTTCCGCCAACAGCGCCCGCGCAATGATCAGTCTCTGAATCTCCGTCGTCCCCTCATAGATCCGCAACGACCTGATCGAGCGGTAAAGGTGATCCACCGGATGCTCCGCCAGGCATCCCCGCCCGCCGAGAATCTGAATCGCATCGTCGATGATCCGCTGCGCCGCCTCCGTCGCGTAGGACTTGGCCATGGCCGCCTCCACGGTGGTGCGCTCCGTCCCGTCGTCCCGCTCCCACAGCGCCCGGTATACCAGCAGCCGCGAGGCCGTCAGCTCCGTCGCCCCGCGGGCCAGCTTGTCCTGAGTCATCTGATACTCCGCCAGCGCTTGGCCTCCCAAGTGCCGCTGCTTCGAGTAAGCCAACGCCTCCGCCAGCGCCCGCTGCGCCATCCCGCAAGCCGCCGCACCAACGGTGGCCCGCAGCCGATCCAACGAGGCCAACCCGATCTTCAGCCCCTCTCCCTCCGAACCCAGCCGGTGGGAGGCTGGAACCCGGCAAGCCTCGAAGGCCAGCTCCCCGAGGGGATGGGGGGCACTCATCACCTGCGCCCGGGCCAGGGACAGCCCCGGCGTGTCCGCGGGTACCACGAAGCACGAGATTCCCCGCTTGCCCGCCTCCGCATCCGTCACCGCAAAGACGGTATAAAAATCCGCGATACCCGCGTTGGAAATGAACGCCTTGCCGCCGTTCAGCACATAGTGGGAGCCATCCCGCACGGCCCGGGTCGACAGATGGGCCACGTCCGACCCCGCCTCCGCTTCCGTCATGGCGAAGGCCGCCATCGCCTCGCCGCGGAGCGCCGGCTCCACGAACGCTCGCTTCAGCTCGTCGCTCCCCGCCAGCTGGATCGGCATCGAGCCCAAGGCCTGCAGCGCGAAGACCGCATCCGCCAGCGGCGATTCCGCCGCCAGGACTTCCCGCAGCAGGCCACAGGCCCGTAGGTCCGGCACCGCGATGGGCTGCAGCCAGGTCCCCTCGCCCAGGGCCGTGAGGACCTGGCGCGCCTGCCGCCGGGCCTGCTCATCGTCCTCCGCGT
Organism: Acidobacteriota bacterium; assembly: GCA_034211275.1. Lineage (NCBI taxonomy): Bacteria > Pseudomonadati > Acidobacteriota > Acidobacteriota bacterium. The sequence goes on along the minus strand of JAXHTF010000107.1, from coordinate 6,972 downwards.
GCCCCAGGGGAGCGATCTGCTCTGCGACGAAGGCTTCTGCCGCCGTCGCCAGCTGATGATGGCGAGGTTCCAGGAACGCGCGAGTCGCTCGAGTGTCGGGCATTGTCGACCCGCCCTACTCGAAGCGCGCCTTGCGCTTGTCCCGGAACGCCTCGAAGGCTTCGCGGAAATTGGGATTTTGCATGCAGACCGCCTGAATCTGCGCCTCATTTTCCATCGCCGTCGCCAGATCCATATGCGCCTCCCGGTTGAGAGCATCCTTGGTGATCTCCAGCGCGAAGGACGGTCCCCGGGCGAGCTTCTCCGCCAGCCCCCGAGCCCGGGACAGCACTTCGTCGTCGCTCACCACATGGTTATAGAGGCCGATGCGGTGGGCCTCCCGGGCGTCGATGAAGTCTCCGGTCATCAGCAGCTCGGTAGCCTGCCCCAGACCGACGAGGCGCGGCAGCAACCAGGCCGCGCCCATATCCGCCCCGCACAGGCCCACCTTGGTGAATACGAAGCCGATCTTGGCCGACTCCGCCGCTACCCGCACATCGCTGGCGGCGGCCATCACCGCTCCCGCCCCCGCCACCGTGCCGTTGAGGGCCGCCACCACCGGACGCCGGCACAGCCGCATGGAGAGGATCAGATCGCAGGTCAGGCGGGTGAACTCCAGCAGTCCTTCATAGCCGCGGTCGAAGAGCTGACCGATGATGTCGTGGACGTCGCCGCCGGAGCAGAACGCCTTGCCCGAGCCGGTGAGGATCACCGCACGGACCCCTTCCTCGTGATTCAGCGCCCGGAACGTATCCCGCAGCTCCTCGTAGATGTCGAAGGTGAGGGCGTTGAGCCGGTCCGGGCGGTTGAGGGTGATGGTCGCCACCGCCGTTTCGGGATCGAATTCATAGAGAAAATGCTCGGGGTTCAAGGCCATGGTCCGTCTCTCCTGGGGTCGATACTCGGTTCGAAGGGCTTGGATACTGCAGAAACTCTTCGGTGATTGGAGCGGGGAAGCGAGGCAGCTAGGTGGGGAGCACGGCCGTAGCCTCGATCTCCACCATCGCCCCCGGGTCCACCAGCTCGCTCACCGCCACCAGCGCCATGGCGGGGAAGTGGCGGCCCATGCGCTGGCGGTAGACGTCTCCTAGAGCCTTGAGACTGCTGCGGTAGGTCGCCATGTCCGTGACATAGACGGTGAAGCGGCCGAGATGCTCCGGCCTGCCCCCGGCAGCTGCCGCCACCGCCAGCACATTGTCCAAGGCCTTGGCGAATTGCCCGACGAAGGCTTCTGCTCCGGAGCTTTGGGGCAGCGGCGCACCGTCGGTGCCGTGAGCCGTCTGACCGGCGATGAAGAGCACCCGCCCTCCTGCCGGCGCCAGCAGGCCATGACTGAAACCCCGAGCCGGCGGCATCTCCGATGGGTTGAAGATCTCGTAGCTCATCCCAAGAAACCTCCACCGTCGATGACGATGGCCTGGCCGTTGACGCTGGCGGCACCGTCGCCGCACAGCCACAGCGCCGCGTCGGCGACCTCCTGAGGTGTCACCAGGCGGCCGTGGCCGGATGTCTGCTGCAGATTCTTCAGCGCCTGCTCCTCGTCCAGACGGGTCTTGGCGACGATGCGCTCGATGCTCTGGCGGGTCATTTCCGTGTCCACATACCCCGGGCACAGGGCGTTCACCGTCACCCCGCGCCCCGCCACCTCCGCCGCGGCGCAGCGGGTGAAACCCACCTGGGCGTGCTTCGACGACGAATAATGGGCCATGTACTGGCCCCCGGACCGCCCCGCCACCGAAGCGACATTGATGATCCGGCCCCAGCCCGTTTCCACCATCGCCGGGAGGAAGGCCTGGGTGCACAGGAACGTGCCGGTGACGTTGACCGCGAAGATGCGGTTCCAATCCTCCAGGGTGATGCGCGCCAGCGGCGCCGAGGCGGCGATGCCGGCGTTGTTCACCAGGATGTCGACGCCCCCCAGGTGCTCCGCCGCGGCCCGGGCCAGCGCCGCCACCGACTCCTCATCGGCGACGTCCGCCGTCGCCGCGTAAGCCCGATGGCCGGCCTGCGTCAGCTCGTCCGCCAGGGCCTCGATCTCCGACTCGGTGCGCGCCGAAACCAACACCGCCGCCCCCGCCGCCGCCAACGATCGAGCGACCTCCGCGCCAATCCCGCGCCCGCCGCCGGTGATCACCGCCGTGCGGCCGTGGAGGATTCCCTGCTGCTCGCTCATACTTCGTCTCCTGGTGCGTCTGATGAGTCTTGGCGGTGCGATGCCTTCGGGCTACCGAGGGCCTGCAACACCGCTTGGCACAGGATCTCTCCCAGCACGGCGATGGTCTCGTGGCCTTCTGCGGCGGTAGCTTGGGAAGGATACCCGAAATAGGCCTGGTCGCCACCGGCCTGGCGAAAGTCCCGCTGGCCGGCGCGGATGGCGTCGGAGAGGGAGACCGGATGATCCGGCAGCTCCTCCGCCAGCTCCCGGCGCACCAGGTCCGGCCGCGCCGCCAGCACGATGGAGCCCTCATAACGCCCGGCATGGCAGGCGCCGCTCTTGAACTCGTCGGTGAGCTGCAGAGCCCAGGGCTTGCGGGTGACGTCGGGGAAGATGGGGCGGCGTAGGCCCCGTTCCTCGCAAGCCTTCAGCGCGTCGTAGATCCCTCCCAGATTGCCCGGATCGAAGTGGGCATTGGCCAGCACCAGATGCTCCAGCCCCCAGGCTTCAACGCTCGCCGCGATCTGCACCAGCTGGGCGGCGTAGTTCTCCCGGCCGAGGGAAACGGTTCCCGGAAAGCTCGCCGCAAAGCCGGCGGGGGAGTAGGCCAGGGAGGGCAGGCGCAGCCCCAGAATCCCCTCCTCCGCCAGCTTCTCGGCTCCGGCACGGGCCATGGCCTCGGCGATGACCACGTCGGTACCCAGCGGCAAGTGCGGCCCGTGAGCCTCCAACGCCCCCACCGGCAAAATCAACACCGTGCCCTTGGGATCCAGCGCTTCGACGTCCTTCCAGGTCAGCTCGGCGAGAGCCTGACCTGGCTCGATGGGGCCGTCTGGTGGGTGTCGGATCAAGCCCTCACCCCCTCGGTCCCCCTCTCCCAGCCGCCCTCCCGGCCTGCCGGTAGAGGGGGAAGCTCGCAGCTTACCGCCGTGCTGACAACCAACGATGGGCAGGGGAGGGACTGATTTATTGGTTGCTTGCGGGTTGGTCTACAAGCCTGAGCCCTCACCCCCTCGGTCCCCCTCTCCCAGCCGCTCTCCCGGCCTGCCGGTAGAGGGGGAAGCTCGCAGCTCCGGGGTCGCAGGCTCGCTGGAAGGGAGGGAAGACTCCGAGGCGCCCGAAGCGGGCAGGAGGGACAGCGGAAAAACGCGCGGAACTGTCTGAGCGCCAGCGAGTTTTCCGCGCGCCGCTGTCGCTCCCTAGCCCGCATCGGCCAGCAGCGCCGAGGCCTGACCGAGCTCCAGCGAGCCTGCGACCCCGGAGCTTCAACTCCTGTAGAAAAGATCTCGAACATTCAACCACTCCGTTTGACCGCGATTTCCCACGATCAGTATCATACCGGCCCATGTCATCCTCATCTTCGGGAGCGCTGCCCACGCAGCTGAATATCGCCGACTACTTCCTCGACGCGCGGATCCGTGAGGGCCACGGTGACGCTCCGGCGGTGGTCATGGACACCGGCCGCTGGACCTACGGCCAGGTTCAGGAGCTAGCCAACCGCTACGGGCAGCTGCTCCTCGATGCCGGCGTCCAGCCGGAGCAGCGGGTGATCATCGCGCTGCCCGACGGCATCGAATATGTTGCCGCCCTCTTCGGCATCCTCAAAATCGGTGCCGTGGTGGTGATGGTCAACCCGGAGCTTTCCGCGGACGCTCTAGAGTACTTCCTCGGCTACACCCGCGCCGTCGCTGCCTTCGTCCATGGTGACAACCGCCCGGCCTTCGAGCAAGCGCGGAAGGCCGAGGAGGAGACGGCCCAGGGCTGCTTCCTGCGCACCCTGCTGACCATCGGCACCCGCGAGCACGATGCGGCGGTGGCGGCGGTCTCCGGGGACCTTCAGACCTTTCCCTCCCACCGCGACGATCCGGCCATCTGGCTCTTCTCCGGCGGCACCACCGGCAAACCCAAAGCCGTCGTCCAGCCTCACGCCTCCTTCGCCAACACCACCCGCTGCTATGCCGAGCAGGTGCTCCAATATCGCCCGGGGGACCTCACCCTCTCCGTGCCCAAGCTCTTCTTCGGCTACGCCACCGGCTCCAACCTGCTCTTTCCTTTCGCCGCCGGTGCCGCGACCCTGCTCTTCCCCGAGCGTTGTACCGCCGAACGGCTCTACGAGCTCATCGCCAAGCACCGGCCGACCCTGCTCATCAACGTGCCCACCATGGTGCGCAAGCTCCTGGAGCACCCGGTGGTGGAGGAGCAGGACCTCTCCTGCCTGCGCCTCGCCACCTCCGCCGGCGAAGCCCTGCCGGTGGCGCTTCACGAGCGCTGGAACGACGTCTTCGGTGTCGAGCTCCTGGACGGCCTGGGCACCGCCGAGATGTGGCACGTCTTCCTCTCCAACCGCCCCGGCGCCGTGCGCCCCGGAACCCTCGGACAGGCGGTGCCGGGCTTCGAGCTCAAAGTCTGCGACGACGACGGCACGGAGCTGCCGGCGGGGGAGACCGGGGCCTTGTGGGTCCGCGGCGACTCCCTGGCCGTCGGATATTGGCAGCGCCAGCAGCGCACCCGCCGGGCCTTCCGCGGGGAGTGGTACGTCACCGGCGACATGGTGGAGCAGGATGAGGACGGTTACTTCACCTATCGCGGCCGCGGCGACGACCTGCTGAAGGTTTCGGGCAAATGGCTCGCCACCCGGGAGGTGGAGGAATGCCTGGCGCAACACGGCTCGGTGGAGGAGGCGGCGGTGGTGGGCGTCCAGGACGAAAATGGCCTCACCGTGCCCCATGCCTTCATCGTCGTGGCGGAGGGCGCCACGGCCGGCGATGCGCTGGTCTGCGAGCTCCAGGACTGCGTCAAAGAGAACCTCGAGCCCTACAAATACCCTCGCCGAGTTTCCTTCCTCGACACCTTGCCCCGCACCCACCTGGGCAAGATCGACCGCGGAAAGCTGCGCCGGGTCGCAGCGTCGAGCTGACCATCTCGGTGGATCCCTTGGCGTAGAATGCCCCCCGGGGCCTACCGCCCCGGATCTGATTCGACTCGAAAGGAGCCCTCAGTGACCCTAGCCAGCTTCCTCGTCCTATTGCTCATCGCCGCCATCTGCGGCGCCATCGGTCAGGCCATCGCCGGCTATTCTCTGGGCGGCTGCCTGGTCTCCGTGGGCGTCGGGCTCATCGGCGCTGTGCTGGGGATGTGGATGGCCCGCACTCTGTCGCTGCCGGAGCTCTTCGTGGTTCAGGTCGGCGGCGAGCCCTTCCCGGTGGTGTGGTCGATCATCGGCTCGGTGATCTTCGCCCTCGTCATCGGTGTCCTCACTCGGCGGCGCTAGCTGCCAGCGGTTTCACTCCCTCCGGCGACGGCTCCCTCCGTCGCCACGTGCTGAGCGACTTCAAACCAGGTCGTAAAGAGTCTGCTCGGCTGCTTGACCTCACCGCTGAGGTCGGTAGACTTCATATTGGTATTGTTTTGAATTCGTCCGTGTTCGCAGATTGTGACGACGCCAGGTATGGATCGCCAGATCTCCCGCCGCAGCGAACACGCTAGAACGAAGTTTTTGGGGAGGAGCCTGGCTCTCCCGAGATGAGTTGATCTGCCATCATGAGCGTTTCCCGCCTGCTGCGCTTCCAGCTTCGCTGCCTCTACACGCCACAGCTCGATGTCGGCCCTCTGCGTCGGCTTTCCCACTACCTCGCCGCTACGGCTCTTGCCCCGAGGCTGATCCTGCGTTTCTATCGCTGGGTGCGGACCATGCGCACCGAGACGATTGTGCCCTGGGATGGCCCCGAGCGCTGCTGCGTCGTGCTGCTCAGCTACCGACGGCCGGCCAATATCCCGCTGCTGGTGGAGAGCTTTCTGCGCTGCGACTTCGTCGGGCAGGTGGTGGTGAGCAACAACAACCCCGAGGTCGACCTTTCCGGGCCCCTGGCGGTCTTCGACGATCCTCGCCTGGAGCTCATCCAGCAGCCCAAGGCGACCAAACAGGGCATCCGCTTCGCCCTCGCCCAGCGCCACGCTGGCCGCTTCGACTTCTTCTTCTCCCCCGATGACGACCGCTTTCTGCTGCCTAGCCAGCTGCGGCAGCTCTTCGCCGCCCTGGTGGCGGAGCCGGAGGTACCCCATGGCATCGAGGGGGAGGTGCGGGTGCAGCGCGGGGATTGGGAAGGCTACCCCTTCCGCGTCGGCTCCGTCGACAACGGCCGCGCCGACCACCTCACCGGGTACTACGCCTTCACCCGTCTACACCTGCGCCGGGCGTTGGAGACCTTCGAGAAGCTGGGCTGGAAAGAGCTCGACAAGGTGGGCAACGGCGAGGACATCGTCCTCAGCTTTGCCGGCGACGACCGCCCGCGGATTCATGACCTGGGCAAGATCCTGGAATGCGAATCCTGGTCCCTCGCCGGCGTCGCCACCTGGATGACCCACGACGACTTCTTCGAGCAACGCAAGGACCTCCACGACCGTCTGCAGGAACGCCGTACTTCCTATGCGGCCCAGCTCCGCTAGGTCGAAGCCTGCAACTGCTAAACTGCCTCCAGCCAACGCGGCCTTAGCAGCCACCTCTCTACGCCGGAGTGGCGAAATCGGTATACGCAGAGGACTTAAAATCCTCCGCCTTCGGGCTTGCGGGTTCGAGTCCCGCCTCCGGCAAGTCAGTGATTTCAGCGATTCTTCGTCCTGGTACGATCGCGGGCTCTCGGGAGACCCGCTGGAGGGGGTCTGTATCCGCGGGGGCGGAGGAGCGAGGGCGATGGGGAAGGAGACTCCGGAGAGGCAGGAAGGTGGTGGGGCCTGTCGCGAGCTGTCCGGTCTCCCCGGCAGTTCCGGGGAGACCGAAT